>NZ_JAYGHD010000309.1:0-2343 GCF_034932245.1 Nostoc sp. UHCC 0251 | reverse complement strand
AGCCTTTGAGCCTCGATGTTGAGCCTTTGAACCTGAACGTTGAGCCTTTGAGCCTCGATGTTGAGCCTTTGAACCTGAACGTTGAGCCTTTGAGCCTGAACGTTGAGCCTTTGAGCCTCGACGTTGAGCCTTTGAGCCTCGACGTTGAGCCTCTGAACCTGAACGTTGAGCCTCTGAGCCTGAACGTCGAGCCTTTGAACCTCAAATTTGGGATTTGGGACTCAAAACAGTCAGGTAAATACTTTATTTTTTATGCCTTCTGCCTCCTGATACTAAGGTGACTGATTTAACACCCACTTCAACCACTGCCCAGAGGAACTTATAGCATTCAACCTTTGAACTCCAGGCGCACGGACGGCGGCGAGTCCATCAACAGCGACTAATGCGGCGTACTGCAAACCCAAAAAACTATCAACGGCGGCATAAGGGCCACCTAAAGTAATAGCCCCAGCAGCATACATTTGACCTTTTCCACTACGCATTTCTACTAATTCAAAATTGTTCGCTACAGTCAGTCGCCCCAAGTGATTGACTGGGAGGTTGTAATGTTTCACTAAATCTGCTATTAGAGGATTGGCATCTACCTTGGCATCCAGTCCAGTAGCATCAACAATAAAATCAGCTAGCAATTTCATTTCCCCAAAGCTTTGCTCTCGGATATGGGTAATAGTTCGGTTTTGGGCATCTCGTTCTACATCCAAAACCTCACCGAAGGTAATTTGATACCAGCCTTCGCTGATCCCTTGGGCGGTAATTTGCTGCCAGTCTTGGCGGTCGGCGGTGGTTGTTCCGCCCCAGTCTGCTAGTAAACGCTTGCGTTCATCAGGACTAGCTTTTTCTAACATTGCCCGGAGTTCGCCGCCCCAACAGGCTTTAGGCCAGTTAAAGGGTTGAAATTCGTAATGATTTTTGACTAGGCGTTGGGTATTTTGAAATTTGTTGCCTTGAGGTTTAGGCGATCGCATTAAATGCAAAACTGCAATATTCTGATTTCGTTTTCTGGCTTCATAAATGCGTTGCACAATCCGCGAAGCCACAATTCCCCGCCCCCGAATCAACACCGTACCACCTTGTCTCTCTAGTTGCTCATAAACATGATCGTGGGCTTCATAAGCATTGACTACAGTTTTAAAATCTTGATATTTTTCTCTATAAGCTTGCAAATCTGGAAGAAACTGAATTGCTGGATATCCAGTAGCTAAATGTAAATAACGACTAACTAAAAAAGCATAATCTCCTGGGGCGCGAGAATAGGCTATGCAATACCTGCCATCATCAGTTTTGCGAATTCCCCTAACTCGCCCATAGCGATAAATTTGATTCCAGCCAATGCGCTTCGCCTCCCGGTCTATGGAATCAAAGACGTTACCCGCACGGGGAGTATAAGTTTCCGCAAATGTTGGTTCAGCAAACACTTGCCACAAATACTTAAATGCTGAGTTTATCTGTCCCTTGCTGCAATCGTGCCAAGCCTCACGCAAGGCATAACTAGGCCAGCCCCAAATGTTATCAGGACAAGAGTCAGAATTAGAACGCAGTCTTTCATATAAGGGAATTTGTGAATTCAAACAAAGGCGCTTGTAACGAGCATAAGGTTCTCCCTCCAATCCCAAAGCCACAATTTTGTCAGCACGCACACCACTAATTCGCAGCAAATCAGCCCAAACGAAGCTACCCAATCCCGCCCCGATCGCTAGATAATCAGATTCATCTACTGGTAGTCCGGTAGCATGAAGTGCTTGCACAGCGACATTTTCGGACTGAAACGCTAGTGGCGGGAAATTACTCGCCAAGGGCATTATCGGCTGGGCTACAGGCAAGCTGGGGTCTGGAAGATTGGTATTTGCGTTGAAATGAATCGTTGAAGGAGGGCTGGTATCTGGTGCGGGTACGTTAGCAGCAAATGTCACTGTGATCAAATAAGGGCCAATTTGCAACGTATCGCCATTAGCCAGAACACTGCGCGTTTGTGGTTGACCGTTAACATATACACCGTTAACGCTACCTTGGTCAATTACCACGAGATGGTCTTGTTCCCAGTCAATTAGGGCATGGTAGCGAGAAACTTCGTTACTGTTAAGCAGCATCCGAGAAACGCGCACTCCCCTGAGTTCAGCAGGTAAGCGAGCGAATTCTCGACCAAAAGCGATCGGCATACTCAACAGTGGTTCTCGCCGTTCTCCTGTCGCTGGTTCTTCCCAACTTAATTGGATTTGTAAGTCATTTGTCATTTGTCATTGTGCATGGGGCATTGGGCATTGGGCAATACGATTTAGTTAAGGACTAAGTGTACAAAATTGTGGGTTTTCGAGACGCGATAAATCGCCGTCTCTACAAGTGTTT
>NZ_JAYGHD010000308.1:0-43144 GCF_034932245.1 Nostoc sp. UHCC 0251 | reverse complement strand
TAGGCAATAGGCAATAGGCAATAGGCAATAGGCAAGAAGGCTTCTTAGTTGTACTAAGTGTTTTCTGAAATCAAATATGAGTCAGATAGATTATTCTGGCTGGCTACAGTATTTATTCATCTGATTGACTAACGTATCTGATTGCTTACCAAGAGTTGTAGCTGTTGTCAGTGCTGAGTCAATTTCGGCTCTAGCCTTTTGGATTTTTGCTCTCCCAGATTCTGAGGCTTGTGCTATTTTGGTCGCACCAAGCGCCCTACCTGCTTTGGCTACCGCTTGACTGAGATTCTGGAAAATTTTGGCAAAACTACTTTGAAATTCTTTCAGCTTAGGATCTGTTAAATTCAGTTCCTTAATAGATTTAGTCACAAATTCTAAATCTTTAGATAACTGTATGCTAGTGATTACTTGCGTCCCTTTATTTTTATCAATCAGAGAAGTTCCGGCATTCACAACTCGAACCAATCGCTGGCACTGCGAGACTTTATTTTCGCTGCAACTAGTAATCAATAAAGCAATGCTTAGGCTAACAGGAGCAATAACAGTATATTTATGTGAAACAGACATTAACACCCCAATAACAATAAAACCTAGTTGTATCCGATATTACGAGTAAATAAGGCAGAGGAGGCAGGGGAGGCAGAGGAGGCAGGGGAGGCAGGGGAGGCAGGGGAGGAAAGAGAGTTATTGTTCAGTAATTCTTTTCTCAAGAACAGCTTCTCTTCTCCCTCTTCTCCCTCTGCTCCCTCTGCTCCCTCTGCTCCCTCTGCTCCCTCTGCTCCTTTTCTCCCCTCATCTGGAATTACCAATCTATCGGCAAACCCAACTGGTCTAAAGTAGCACCATTTTGCAAAAGTGGCTGAATATTGCTGTCTATTTGAATACGACCACCAGAAAGTACTAAAGCGCGTTGAGTAACTCTGCCTAGCCAATGTAAGTCATGAGAAGCAATTAACATCACCTGTACAGGTAACTTTAACAACACTTGCGCTAATTGTCGCCGCCATGCTGGATCAAGACCGTTAGTTGGCTCATCCAAAATTAGAATTGTCGGTTCTAGGGCTAAAATCGAGGCTAGCGCGGCCAAGCGTCTTTGTCCACCAGAAAGTTCGTGGGCGGAACGATTAGCGTAGGCTTCGAGGCCGAAATCAGCTAATAACTGGCGGGCGCGATCGCTTGCCTCGGCTGGTGACATTCCATAGTTGCGTGGCCCAAAGGTGATATCTTCTAAGATGGTCGGCATAAATAGCTGGTCGTTGGCATCTTGGAAGCTATAGCCGATTTTGCGTCGTATTTGGGGTAGAGTTTTCGGTTCAACCGGGATACCATTAATCGTAATTTTCCCAGCTTGCGGTTGTTTTAAGCCGATTAGGTTCTCCAGCAAGGTGCTTTTTCCAGAACCAGTGGCTCCCATCAACGCCACGCGATCGCCCGGATTTAAGGTAAAGGAAATTTCTTGCAATACTGGCTCCTGGCGAGAATAGGCATACACCAGGTTCTCAACCTCGACCACGGCTGCGTGAGGGTTATGGATTGATGATTGGGGATTAGACGTTAAAGATTTCAAGATTCACAAACTCAATATTCACAACTGCTCTAAATTCTGTAAGAGGTTGAGGTAATCCCAGCAGCGATCGCCCAAGCTGCTAACAGGGCAAAACGCTCTTTTGGTCTGAGGGGAGAATCTATGGGTAATTGCCCGTTGTAACCACGAGTTACCATTGCCGCGTAAACTCGCTCTGCCCTGTCCAAGCTACGGAGATACAAGGCTCCAATCATGGCAGCACTGGCGTAGCGCAACCATCCCCCAGTTCCAGTTAGACCGCGTAATTGAGCGCTGCGTTGCATCCGCGTCACTTCTGAGAGCAAAATTTCCATATATTGACCAGCTAATAACAAGTTTTCTTTTAAAGGTGCTGGTACAGGTAAGCCTTTGAGAGCGATGCCGAAACTGTGGGGTGGTAAGGTTAACAAAAAACTATTCATCGTAACTAGACAAACCAGAGAACGAACTAGCAAGAAACTGGCTCGTTCCCATCCCAAGGGCAATGCCAGCAATGACAAAAAAATCAATTCTGTACCAAGTAATCCTCCCAAGCGGCGAATTGGTACGCGCAACAGCAAAGCCCACAAAAGTGCGATCGCGCCATATACACTTAAGCAATACCAAGCATGATGCTTTAATAAAGCTGCTCCCACTACAACCACTAATGACAGTTGCAAACGTAACGGTAAGGAAAGTTTAAGCATTTTTTGGTTTCACCACCTTGGCAATCCCAAAGGCCACAGCAAAACAAACCGCAGCTCCCACAAGTCCAGCGATACTTGTACCAATTGGCCCCAAACCCTCGATACCATAGTCAGCTAAGGGAGTCGGCACAATTACCCGCACTTTACTGGCTAAGTCGATGAAGCCGGTGTTTTCGGCGACTTTCTCCAAACCATCAGGCCATGCTGAGGCAAAGAGCGACAGTACTCCCGCAATCAAGAAAATGGTGACAATGGGTACAGACCAACCACGAAACTCCTGCTGCTCTCCTGGTAATAAATCTGGTCTGGCTGTGGCTAAATAAGTCAGCACGCCACCAGTAATTATTCCTTCGCCAATGCCAATCAGAATATGCACACCAGCCATAGCTGGTAAAACTATGGCTACGGATGCAGTTCCTGAAAGGGCTAACTCAATGGCACAAGCTATGGCGGCTACCACTACACTTAGTCCAGCAGCTATACCAGAAGCCAAAGGTAAGCGCCCTTTAGACCCCCCAAATAGCCGCTGCAAGGTTTGGGTTAAAACCCAGCCAACCCAAACACCAACTACTGCCATGTTCAAAATATTCGCTCCCAAGGCTGTAATGCCACCATCAGCAAACAGCACAGCTTGAATAATTAAAACTGTGGCGATACACAATGTTCCTGCCCACGGACTACCCAAAACGATCGCAGCTAAGGTTCCCCCCAACAAGTGACCACTAGTACCCCCTGCTACGGGAAAATTGATCATCTGGGCGGCAAAGATGAAGGCGGTGGTTAGTCCTAGCATGGGCGCACGACGAATACCAAAAGCCTGTTGCGATCGCTCGAAGGCAATAAAGAGTGCTGCTACACTCGCTAAACCAGTAGCCCCTGCCACTGGAACAGAAACAAATCCATCAGGAATATGCATGATCTACCCTGTATTTTAGATGTTCATTTACTCAATACAAGCAATAAAACAAAGGCATTAAATTAATAACAAACAAAATTTTCACCTTTTTTGCAATGCCCTCTTGGGGGATTTTATGCTGTTACTTTCGAGAGATTTACAATCTAATGGCTGCTAAATAGTATACTTATTTTTTAATATATTAAATTTTGTTAACTTTATTTTTATATATGTCGCTAAATATTGATAAATTCTTGAAAAAGTGGAAAAACTTGACTTTAATAAGCTAATATGCATTTCATTTACATATTCTCAATCGCCAAAAGGCTGGCTAAAATTACGTTTCTTCTCTACCAGACGTTACCCAAAAAATTTTAATTTTGAATTGCTTTGTTGCGCGATTGAGATATAGTTATTACTATTTATAGCAATTTTTATTTATTTGAACCACGTTTGTCGTAGGGGCACAGAATTGCTATGTCCAAAAGCGGAAGTTTATTTACTAAATAGTCTTGATATTTTTCTGGATTTAAGAATAATTCCAAAGTTAAAGTTCAAGATTCAGAATTTAATTAGCTCTTGATTCAGATTCACTACTTTCTTGTTTTCCACCAATTTTAAGATTTTGTGAACCAGTACTTAATCAGTAAGTGCAAATAACTAGAAGATGGTGTAGTTAGCGTAACGCACCAAAAACCTCAAATGGCGCGTTACAGTCTCCATAACACATTCTACAACTACTATTTTTTCACGAATGATTACGGATTGGTTAACACAAAAAAGTCTTCACATGTCCAGAGAAACTGTATATTTGCTGACTTAGCTGACTTAGTGGTACAGTGTTGATTGTATAAAAAAATTATATAAACCTCAATAAAATACCATAAACATAAGTAGTAAAATGTAAAGTTTAGATGAAGTTGAGGAAAATATTTGTAATTGAGGCACGAGAATTACTAAACTTTTTCAGAACAGCTAACTGTAACAAAAATATTCATCAATTTTGACAACCAAGTTCAGTCAATAAAGCCAGCAGATGTTTGGCTATATTTCCCTCGGTCTTTACACATCCTTGTTCTGTAATGTGAAATTATGAAGACAAACTCATCCAACTCGCTGTTAACAGTACCAACTGGCCCACTAAAGATTTCAGAGTTGCCCCCTAACAGTGTCGCTATAAGTGGTGAATCTATCTTTCTATCCCTGGTAATTCCTACTTATAAAGAGCGTGACAACATCAAGAATGTGGTCAGCATATTGAGTCAGTTACTGGATGAATCTATTCCAGGAAGTTATGAACTGATTGTGGTAGATGATGATAGCCCAGACCGAACTTGGGAAATAGCCCAATCCTTGACGACAGAATATCCCCAGCTGCGGGTGATGCGACGCCAACAGGAACGGGGGCTGTCCTCAGCAGTGATTCGGGGATGGCAAGCAGCCACAGGGAACGTATTGGGGGTGATTGATGGAGATTTGCAGCATCCACCAGAAGTGCTGATGCAACTGTTGGGTAGTGTTAAGCAGGGAGCAGATTTGGCAGTAGCTAGCCGTCATGTGGACGGAGGCGGTGTTAGTAGCTGGAGTGTTGTCAGGCGTTTCTTGTCTCGTGGCGCTCAGTTGTTAGGCTTAGTGATTTTACCGGGGGTACTGGGCAGAGTTTCTGACCCTATGAGTGGTTATTTTATGGTGCGGCGGAGTGCGATCGCCAATGCAACACTCAATCCCGTAGGATACAAAATTCTCCTAGAAGTAATTGGGCGGGGAAAAGTAGACCAAGTTGCCGAAGTTGGCTATGTGTTCTGCGAACGCAAAGAGGGTGAGAGTAAGGTGACATGGAAGCAATATATAGATTACATCCACCACTTGGTACGGTTGCGGCTCTCCACAGGACGGGTAGGACGATTGAGTAGAAAAGTCAATTTCCCTATTGGTCGATTTGTCCGTTTTGGGTTTGTTGGCTTGAGTGGTGTGTTTGTGGATTTAACGGTGTTTCACTTGCTGCTTACTGTGATTCATTTAGGTTTAACTCGCAGTACGATTCTGTCGGCCGGAGTGGCAATCGTAAATAATTTTCTATGGAATGATTTATGGACTTTTGGTGATATTTCTCAGAGGCAACCCGATCCACGTCAACGTTTCAAGCGATTCTTGAAGTTCAGTGCTGTCTGTTTGGCAGGAGTTATATTACAAGCTCTAATAATTAACTTTCTCTATAATGTCTTGGAAATAAATGAGTATTTAGCTAAGTTGATAGCGATCGCAGTTGCTACCATCTGGAATTTCTGGATTAACTTGAAACTTAGCTGGCGCGTCACTGACGTGAAATAATCACAACGAGGGATTTGAGATTTTGATTTTTGTTTTTAGATTTCAGAACGAACTTAAATCTTAAACGTCAAATCTACAAATCCATTCCTGTGAGGCCTGGCAATGAGAGTTATTTTCCAAGGTGCATTTTATTTTTCCAGAAAAATTGTCTCTTTGCTACCTACATCTGCTACCCATTTCCTGCCTATGGTAGTTACAAGCTCTGCCTCACAACCCAAGCATTGGTATAATTGGCAAGCTCGTATCCCTCCTTATTGGGTTAACCCCTTGCTGAACTTGATGTGGTTAATCATCGGCATCAGTTTGCGTCTAGCCAACTTGACTGCAAAGCCTCCTTGGACTGATGAGTTTTCCACCTTGGTGTTTAGTTTGGGGAATACTTTTTTATCAGTACCCCTAGATCAAGCGATCGCACCTGATATCTTATTACAACCACTGCAACCAAACCCAGCAGCTAGTATTGGTGATGTAATTCATAACTTAGTTACCCAAGATACCCACCCTCCACTGTATTTTGTGCTGGCTTACCTGTGGATGAAATTATTTCCCAGCGAAGGAGGATTAGTATCGCTATTTGCGGCGCGATCGCTACCAGCTATAATCGGTGCTGCCTCTATTCCATGTGCTTACGTATTAGGTAAGGTAGCGTTTCGTTCGCCATTAGTGGGACACTTGGCTGCTGCCATGATGGCAGTATCACCTTACGGCGTATTTTTAGCACAAGAAGCACGCCATTACAGTTTGGCAGCCTTATGGGTAACTGCTTCCCTCATCTGTTTAGTAATTGCCACACGTCATATTCAAAACCGCACACCTTTACCCATCTGGATAGCACTTTTATGGGTAGTAATTAATGCTTTAGGTATTGCTACTCATTATTTCTTCAGCCTTACCCTATGCACAGAAGCTGTAGTTTTGATTTTTCTTGCTTGGCTTCAATTGCAGACTAGCACCAAATTTTCTCTCCTCTTCTCTCCTCCCTGGCGGCGCATCTATGCCGTTGCTGTAGGTACTTTTGTGGCGGGTTTAATTTGGCTACCAATCTTTTTAGAGAATAGAAATCGGAGTAATTTGACCGAGTGGATTCGAGGTTCGCGCGAAGGACTAGATTGGTTAAGCCCAATTTTTCAGGCTTTAGGAACATGGATTGCAATGATTTGTCTGTTACCAGTTGAATCTTCACAGCTATTAGTTGTGATTCCTTCTGGACTGGTGACGCTGATTTTCTTTATTTGGGCAGTACCAATTTTGCTGCGTGGGCTTAAGGTGCAACTACAGCACCCAGAAAACCGGATTATGATTCAGGTGCTTGCTGGAGTAGTTATCAGTGCGATCGCTTTATTCTTTATCTTTACGTACTTTTTGGGAATTGACCTGACTAGGGGTGCTAGATATAACTTTGTTTACTTTCCTGCGATCGTTGTTTTACTAGGCGCAAGTCTCGCAGTTTGTTGGCATTCCTCCAAAGAATGGATAGGAACAGAGCAAGGAAAAAATGGAATAAAAACCATAGGCAGATGGGGAATAAACGGTAAAAAAGCCGTGATGTTAATTTGGTTAATGGGATTTGCCAGTGCAGTTACAGTAATCTGCAATCTCGGCTATCAAAAATACTATCGCCCTGACCTGTTTGTGCAATTAATCCAACAAACATCCCCAACATCAGTACTGATTGCCACTACCCACAAAACTTATATACACACTGGGGAAATGATGGGGGTAGCTAGGGAGATTAAACTTGCTAATGCGCTCCAAAATCCTCTGTTTCTCCTTGCCCATCAAGACCAAGACCCAAATACTTCTACTATTGCTCTAGAAAATACTTTAAAGAAATTACCACGACCTTTTGACTTGTGGCTGGTAAACTTTCACGCACCCGTAGCAGAAGCAGTCAAAACATGCGTTATGTCTGATGCTCAATCTTTGCCAAAGGTAGATGGCTACGAATATGAACTTTATCATTGTCAATAAGCTGGGGAGTGGGGGATGAGGGAGCAGGGGGAGCAGGGGAGGCAGGGGAGGCAGGGGAGAACTTGAAACAAGTCTTTCCCCTAGGCATTGAAAGCTAACTTTGGTGTGCAAGTATCCGCTAATGGAGAACAGCTAATTTTAGTTGATGAATCAGGCTACCCAATTCGCGGGGAAACTTTAACAGCACTGATGGTAGACATGATTCTGACGGCTAACCCCAGAGGAACAGTAGTAGTGCCAGTTCATGCTTCCAGTGCTATTGAACAAGTCGCCCGTCGCCACGATGGCAGAGTGATTCGCACTAAAGCCAACCCTACAGCCTTAATGGAGGCTTGTCAGAAAAATCCGAATGTGGTGCTAGGAGGTAGTGGAGAGACTGGTTTTATTTTCCCGCAACTGCATCCGGGATTTGATTCCATGTTCTGCATTGCCAAGATAATTGAGATGTTGACTATACAGGAGCGATCGCTTGCTGCTGCGCGATCGGAATTGCCCCGTGTAATTCACAAAACTTATACAGTCCGTTGCCCCTGGACAGCCAAGGGTGCTTTGATGCGTTACTTGGTGGAAACTCACCCAGCCCAAAACCTAGAACTCATCGATGGAGTGAAAATTTGTCAACCCTATGATGACAGTTGGCTGTTAGTTTTACCAGATGCTAGCGAGCCACTGGTGCATTTGTATGCAAATAGCAACGATCGCGAATGGGTAGATGAAACTGTGAGAAACTACCGCACCCGTGTTCAGACTTTTGTGGAAAGACAACAAGAATATCAACCGGCAGAAGTTTAATTCATAATTCGTAATTCGTAATTGAATTTTTTAATTACGAATTACGAATTAGCAATTACGAATTATTTTGAGGGGGGTTCAAAATTATTATTGAGAACATTCTGGTAAATTTTTCTTAGCGTAATTGCAATCAAAATAAATTAAAGCTTCTCTAGTAGAATCAAATCCTCTAGTTGTAGTACGTGGGCTACTGGTTGGACTTGCTTCATATAGCCAAATTTTTAAATAGTAACTACTATTATCATCGCTAGACCATAATTCATAACGGTAATCACCTCCTGAACCCTGACTATTTAAATAGTCAGCTAATGCTTTATTTGATGCAGACAACAAGCTCAATACAGTCAAAACAGGAATTACGGCTACTTTTAGTATTTGGATTAATTTCATAAATGCACAAAAAATTTACCTTCTCTAGCTTCATTCACCGATGTATGTTTTGAAACTAGTAATAATTCGGAATATTGTGTGAGTATATCTAAGCCACTTACTTACAGTAAGTAGGGATTCAATGAAAGTCTGTCCGCCTTTTCAGTTTGTTTCCTGAAATACTTTACAAAAATTTACTTAAATTAAATGATAAAAACTTTCAATAAGTCTGGTAGGATATCTTCAAGCTTATTGAGATAGATATTCATTAAGCTAAGAATATATTTCAACAAGGCAAATAGGTATCCTGGCGATACCTTCTCTGCGAGACGCTTCTCTTCGAGAGGCTTCGCCAACGCGAACGCTAACGCAAATTCATATATCAGGTGAAAATATGTCGAAAAAAATCGGTCTGTTCTACGGTACTCAAACTGGCAACACTGAATCTGATGCTGAAAAAATTCGGGATGAGTTTGGTGGTGATGTTGTAACATTACATCCCATTTATGAGGCGGACGCTACTACCTTTGATGAGTATGACTTGCTGATTATTGGCTCTCCCACTTGGGATATTGGTCAACTTCAGAGCGATTGGGAAAGCTTTTTGCCTGATCTGGATGAAATAGATTTTAGTGGTAAGTTGGTTGCTTATTTTGGTGATGGCGATCAATATGGCTATGCCGATAATTTCCAGGATGCAATGGGAATTTTGGAAGAAAAGATTTCCCAGCGCGGTGGTAAAACTGTTGGCTACTGGCCAACTGAGGGTTATGACTTTGAGAATTCTAGAGCTTTGAAAAATGGCAAGTTTGTGGGATTGGCACTCGATGAAGGTAGTCAATCTGATCTAACAGACGAGCGAATTAAAACTTGGGTTGCTCAGTTGAAGACAGAATTTGGTTTGTAGAAAGCCTTGGGTGCGTGAGATCCCCGATTTCTTATAGAAGTCGGGGATCTGACAACTAGTGAAATTGATAATTTAGAAATTATAGGTATTTATGTCTGATTCATTTGATGTTCTGTGGTTAAATGCTAGTCCTATTTTGAAGCGTTTTGATAAACCATTACTTGAATATTTATCTGGGTATATGAGAATCGCCCAGTGGGAATACCAGCAAACCAAAGATGAAGCCAGTTCCATAGATCAAGCTGTGGAGTTGCTATATGAGTTTTTAGAGTGGCGCGATCGCCCCGTACATTTGGCAGGTCATGGGATGGGTGGTGCGATCGCCTTAACCTTTGCGCGGCGATTTCCTGAAAAAGTGCGATCGCTAACTCTGCTGGGTATAGCTGCTCAACCTGCAAACAATTGGCAAGCTCACTATTACTTTCAACGACAACTTTTTAGCATCAGCCGTGAACTAGTTCTAGCAAGCACCGTTCGCAGTCTTTTTGGAAATCAACCACCTCATACTACTAAAAAGTTAGTAGCTGCCTTAGATAAAGATTTAGAACAATCTCCATCATCACACTCTTTATTTAAGTTGGTTTATTTACCCAAGGGTGGAGTTTCTATGCCAATGATGGTATGTGGTAGCAAGAGCGATCCGGTAGTCAACTCAACTGTATTGCATGACTGGTTGAATTGGTTGAAGCCAGAAGATAAGCTCTGGGAATGCCCAGAAGGGTATCATTTTTTTCACTACTTCTATCCTCAACAGGTTGGCGAACAAATTTTGAGTTTTTGGGAACGCCACAATCTGCATTTGGTGGAAACATCTGCGCTATCTTTTAGCACTTCTACAAATTAGTAAGATACAGAAGTGCGATCGCCTTTGGTGTTGGCGCTGCGTAGGCGTAGCCCGTCGTAGACATTGGTAATCATTTCACCACTAATTATTGATGGTTCATCAGGGATTTCCAAATAAAAAACATTCAACTTTTCTTGTGGGGTGGGCGAGACGCCCGCCCGTAAGCAAGGGCGGACAAGATGTCCACCCCACAAGATTGGATAATTTATTTCTTGATAATCCCTCATCTCAAGCTGGGTGTAATCATTCGGATAGGCGTTCTCGAAAATAAAGGCGATATAAATTACAAAGGCATTGAACTTTATTTTTTTTAAATTCAATTAACCCCAGACTGCGTAATTTAAAACTTTGTGCAGAGTCTAACTTCACAGGAATATCACTCTCAATCACTTTTTTCATCGCTGCTTTTAACAATTTGTCTTCTTCTAGCAATGAAAGATAGGGATGTAAAAAGCCTCTAAATAATCCCTCATCAGTGGGAGCAACTTTCAAGAACTCTTCTAAAGTTAAATTACCTGTAGCAATTTGATAAAGAGCAGTCCTTAATAAATAAGGATGACCATCAATCATTCCCCTTAATTGTCCGATTTCTGTATCTGACCAATTTAATTGATGTCGTTGGACTAATTCTTTTATTTGTGTGGCGTTTAATTCTCCAATTTCAACAGATAAACCCACATTAAAGGGAGATTGATTGACATTTATAGAAACATATACTTCTTGAGAATGAGCAATTACTAAACGCAATTTTTGCCAAATTTCTTCGTTTTTACCGTTTTCATGCCAAGCTCGGAGCAATGCAAAAAATTCTTGAGCAATTTCGGGATAAGGAAAAATTTTATCAATATCATCTAAGCCTAATACAAGGGGAACATCAAGATTTTTTAATAAATAGTCTTTTAAATAATTAGTGCAGTTTACTTGACTGCTTAATCGTTTTTTCCAATATTTATCTATTTGTTCTTCTAGCCCTAATTCATAACTCAGAGTTGCACAGAATGCCTGTAAGAAATTATTGAGATCGGTAAGATTTTCTTTACTCCATAAATTAAGAGAAACTGTGCGATAACCTTCTTGTTTACTATGGTTAAGAATGCGACTCATTAAAGAAGTTTTACCCATCTTTTGCGGCGCTTTGATGCGGATTAACGCCCCTGGTTGCAGGATGGACTTATTACAATTAATTTCCACCTCTGGACGCTCGATATAAAAGGGGGAGTTAAGAGGAACTTGACCATCAGGATTTTCATAAATCACAGAGGAGTTATTCTGTTTGACTTCTGGTGTTGGTTGTTCAACAATGGTTAGATTAATTAGCAATTGTTGCTTAATAAACTGACTTACTCTCTTGTAGACTAAATTCTCTCTTGATTTTGGTTTAGCGATAGAAAGATGGTCATCATCTGTAGCGATAGGTTGGACATCTCTGATGCCTGGGTTAGCGCTATCTGGGTCTACAACTAAAAAACCTTGAATGCGCTTCGTTTCATAATAAACTTGTGTAGTAATTTCCAAGGAGTCAACATTTTGCCGATACCACTCGTTAAGTTGACGCAGTTGGGGAATGTGTGATTTCAATTCATTAACACTAACAGAGGTTCGTGCCAAAATACCAATTTTATCGACTAAGTTGGCGAGATGAGAACCAGTGTGAGGGGTGGATAGAAATACAATGCCTTTTGTCTGTTGAATAACTGCTTTTTTTTGAAATGTATGTGCATTACGCAGCATTTCTTTAATTAATAATCCACCCATACTATGAGCAATAAAAATTATTGGGTATTTTCCGATATCATCAACTTCTAAATATGCTTGTAAATTACTAGCTCTATCAAAGAGTGGCATTGTTGAACCTCTCCATTCAAAGGGTTCAGCTTTGTAGCCAAAAGACCAAATACCTAAATCTGGTCTTTCTTGTGCAAGCCACGTTAACCAGAAATTATCATCGTCGTGTCGTTCTTGCGGATGCCAAGTTCCTCGTGCGTGGCCACCTAACCCGTGAACAAAAATCACATCCCCGCAGCGCTTTGGGTTGTCACATCCCGATATTTTGATTAAACCAGTCATCTCTGCGGATTCAGGTTTTGGGGGTTTAGAAAAAATGTTAAAGGGCATAGATATTATGGGGAGAATTAGAGGATGACAAGTTCTTTTTATGCCACGATCGCAGCGCGACTTAAAACTAGGATACAGCGATCGCGTCACTACTCGGACTACGGTGTACACATAAGTCGTATCACCCCCCTTATAAAGGGGGGAAATAAGATTTCCGGTTCCCTCCCCTTTACAAGGGGAGGGTTAGGGTGGGGTAAAACCGGTTTAACAACTTGGCATCCGGCTTTTTTGGCGTTGGGTAAAACTTTGAATGAATGTGCTGCTAAATATCGGGGTTTTTGTAAGAAGTATAAGCCAAAAGCGAAAACAGAAAAGCACTATTTTTGGGGTAATCAATTTTTGCCTAAAGTAATTAAAGGCAAAGGAAAAAAAGCATCACTAGGACAGATGCGATTGCCTTGGGATACTTGGGAGGCAAGTAATCTAGAAATTATTGATGTGGCTGAGAAATTTATTTTTGCTAATTGTTATAGTCCGCAAGTTGCAGGGATGATTTTTAGAGGTCACAGTCAATGATTTGAGATGAAGATAGGAGCAGTGTCTCTATTTATCACTAAAGATGTCTTTTTTACAGGAATTTGCTACTTTTTGGTAATATCAGCGACTCACTCATTCGCTCTTCTCAGTTCCCTTTATGTTGTTTGTTTTTTTCTTTGTGCATTGCCTAGTGCCAGGTATCGAATCTCCCAAAGCCTTATTACTGCATGGGAAATATCCCATAAATAAATCTTTATAATTCTCTGAAAGCCTTATCTGCTAAAATTTACAAGTCTCTGCAAGAAGAGAAGAGTAAGGACTCTCTCACAATTCGTCTCACTTTTCCCCATCTCCACGGGAGTTCTCCTCTCATCGAAATTGATACTTCCCTCCCATCTCCCTTCAGGTTCATGGGTAATTCATCCTCACTTCTCCACTCCCCATCCTGTCCTTTCCATCCCACATTTTTTGTAAAATCATTATACCCTTTCTCGTTCCAATTTTTCCATTCTCCCTTCTCCCAATCAAAATCGAGAGAATTGCCACTAGCCAAATATATTTTTTTCTGGACACTATAACCAAAATACCCCTTAGAGTTATTTACCCAAAGTGTATCTAGTTGTTTTAAATCCTTACAATTAAAGTTTTTGACATCAATTAAATTTAAATAGCGTTGTTCTTCTTTTCTTGCTGAATAGAGAATAAACTGCCAATTTTTTGAATCCGCCTCCCTCCATCGATGTTCCTGCATTAAATAGTCTAATTCATTTAATAAATGTTCCTTTAAAGATTGATCATATACTTGATTTGAACCGTCTAATTCTTTAAGTTTACGATAAAGTAAAGCTACAATATCAGCATTGCCATTGTAGAGAATATTTTGAGTAAATAACTCAACATTAGATTTAAACTTAGATTTTAGACTGCTGATATGCTCAAATGCTTTCTTGTAATCAACTAAAGCCTTAACTTGGTCTGATAGTTCCTCTAATTTACCTTTAACACAGTTAATATAAACTAAAATAGCTAAATCGGTTGAATTATTGTCAATTTGGTTTTCTATTATTGATAATTCTTTTATACTTCCAGCAAAATTATTCTCAGCAGTTTTTAATTTTAAAGACTCTGTTTGATTTCGCTCTTTTCCTTGATCAGCTAGGTATTGATATCCTAAAACTAGCGCACTATCTAATAAAATCTCTTTTAGCTTGGGATTCTCAATTTGATCTTGCAAAACCAACCCTGCAATATTCAAAGACTCGTTTGCTTCGTTTGTTTTTCCTTTTTGTTGCAATTGAGAAGCCACTGTTGATAATTCTCTAATTTTAGCAATAGATTGTTCGAGTTCATTTATGGTTATTTGAATAGCCGCTAGTTGATTCTCTGCGTTCTGTTTAGCTTCAGCTTCAATTTGTCTAGCTCTTTCTGCCGCTTCCTTTTCTTTCCTTTCTCTTTCTAATTCTGCTTGTCTTTCTGTTTCTACTAGTTCCTCTTCTCGCTGTAGTGTGCGACTAGCAGCTAAAAATTCTCCATCTTGAAAACTTAAACTTTTACCTTTTGCCCAACTTTCCGCTTCTACTAAAGCTTTCCCCCGCAATAACCGAGACTTATCCTGTTGTTTTGTCCACTGACGATAATTCTCTGCATAAGGACGCAAACTGGCTAAAGTTTTCTCAATCCATAAATTGTCAAAAATGGTTTGATAAATCTGGTTATAAACTTTTAATTTATTCCCTTTGTTAACAACGATTCCCGCTAACTGTAAATCACTCTGTTCAATACTATTATCAATATCTATTCCGCCTGAGTGCCATACTTGTTGATATAAATCTAACAAGTATGCCGCTTTCTGTTCATCTCTTTTTAAAATCCTATTCCGAATTGTTCTAAAATGTTCCGGTTCATCTTGAGATTCCCAATTCTCAATCACTCGACTTCTGACTAAATTCTCTACAAAAGCAGCTTCCTCACCTGGGGGAATTATAGTTTTAGATTTACGGACAAATTCACAAACTTTCTGAGTCAAAAATGGTTGTCCTCCAGTCCAGTCTAAAATCTCTTTGAGTATGGCTTTGGGGTTGCTAGTTTGTCCAGACAATCCCTTGATTAAAGGTAAAGCTTCTGCAAATTCAAAGCCGATTAACTCAATTCCTTTGCCAATATTAAAAGGAGTACGCTTTTTATCTTGAATTAACTCAGATGGGGTGGCGACTCCCAAAAGCACAAAAGTAATGCGTTGATATTCAGGATTATCAACTCTTTGATTAAAGAAAGCTCGGATTAAAGCAAAAAAATCATCAACCGGAAATTTTAAACTGAGAACACTATCAATTTCATCTATAAAAATAACAATCTGTGTGGAAACTAATTTGAGTAATTTATCAATAAACTTACCAAAAATCTGCACATCAGAAAACCGGGAATTTTTTTCCCATAACTCATCTATATCAAACTGCTCACCTAAGTTTAAACTTTCAGAACCAGCAATAGTATCAATAATCCCAGAATACCATTGTTCCGGCTTTAGCCCTGATGTCCCAATTGCGGTTAAATCAATAGATACACAAGCAATTCCTTCACCCTGTAACCTTTGCATTGTGCGGATACGCAAACTAGATTTACCCATTTGTCGAGAGTTCAAAACAAAACAAAACTCTCCAGCTTTCACAGCCTGATACAAATCTGCATCAGCTTTGCGTGTGACGTAGGTAAGTGCATTAGCAGGAAGACTACCACCAAATTGATATTGATAATCTTCGGGAACAGGCGAACTTGTAGTCATACTTTATATGGCTAATAGTTTAAATTATACCTAGAAATCGTATTGAGGTACTTCAAAGTCGTGTTGAAGTACTTCAAAGTTGTGTTGAGGTACTTCAAAGTTGTGTTTAGGTACTCCAAACTTTGTCGCACCGCCATTAAGTACACAGGTGCGTAGGCGTAGCCCGCACTTCTCTACGAGACGCTGCGCGAACGGCAAGCTCAGTGACCACCGTAGGCATCGCTTTTATAAATCTCCACAAACAAAGCGATGGCTACGACCTGACTTTTCACGGTATCTGAAAAACCTCTCTCTAAATCTCTCTCCTTCTAGGAGAGAGACTTTGAATTTTACCCTGAAAGATGGTGAAAGTTCGATAATGAAAAAGATTGACGCGGCCATTTTTGGTTGTTCAATCCAATAACCTCACCCCCACTCTACAAAAATTATGCAAAATCTCACTACTTATTCCTTTCTTTCTTCTGCCTTCTGCCTTCTGCCCTCTGCCTTAAGGCGCGTAACCTTTCATCATCACCAAAAGTTGCCAAGAGCCAGAATTACTCGCAATCCTGAAGTTATGGGTGGCAAACCCTGCATTCGGGGAATGCGTATCACCGTTGGTACTATCGTCGGGTTAATGGCTTCTGGACACAGTAATAGTGACATCCTTAAGGCATATCCCTACCTCGAAGAAGCCGACATCTATGAGGCACTTGCTTACGCTGCATGGCGGGCTGAAGAAATTGAAGTCCCTCTTAGAAGTGCATGAAAATTTTGATTGATATGAACCTTTCCCCTGATTGGGTTGCGGTTTTTGAGAAGTACAATATCTCTGCTGTCCACTGGTCTACGGTTGGCGATCCCCGTGAGAAAGATTCAATAATTATGGAGTGGGCAAGAACTAATGGATATATCGTCTTTACTCACGATTTAGACTTCGGTTCCCTGCTCGCTCGCTGCTACAGGTGCTGATACTCCCAGTGTCATTCAGGTTCGTACCCAGGATGTTTTGCCAAAAAGTATCGAAAATCTAGTTATTTCAGCCCTGAATCAGTTTGAGTCTTCACTAGAGACAGGCGCATTAGTCACTGTTGACCAAGCCCAATCTAGGGTGCGTATTCTACCGATTAGACGCAGATAGTTTTAGGGAAAGATTGCTAACTCAGTTTCCGGGTCAAAAAAGTGAATTTTCTCTGGAGTTAGCGATAACCAAAGTTGCTCTCCAGGTTGTACAAATCGGTCTGGTGGTATTCGCACTTGTAGGGAATTGGCTGTAGTAGCAGGTTTAGATCCCGGTTCGGCAATCTTAACAGCGAGAAAGGAATCGTTACCTAAATTCTCTACCAAATCTACTTGCACTGGTAGATTTTTGGTGGCAGGCATACTCAAGTTCAAGTGTTCTGGGCGAATGCCTAAAATTAGAGTCTTCCGATCATATTTTTGTAAAGCTTTTCCCCAGACTTCTGGGAGGGTGAAACGCAACTGGGAATGAGTAATCAACTGTGGAGCATGAAATTCTACAGGAATAAAATTCATCGGTGGTGAACCAATGAACTCTGCTACGAAAAGATTGGCAGGGCGGTTGTAAAGTTCTAGGGGAGAAGCAACTTGCTGAATTTTACCCTCAGACATAATCGCAATGCGATCGCCCATTGTCATTGCTTCTGTTTGATCGTGGGTAACGTAAATTGTTGTTGTCCCCAATTGGCGCTGCAATTTGACAATTTGAGCGCGGGTTTCCGCCCGAAGTTTGGCATCTAAGTTAGAAAGCGGTTCATCCATTAAGAATACTTGGGGGTCACGCGCGATCGCTCGTCCCAATGCAACCCGTTGTCTTTGTCCCCCAGATAGCTGTTTGGGTAAGCGATTCAGTAATGTTTCGATTTGTAACAATTGAGCAACACTACGCACCTGCTCATCCACCGCCCGTTCTTTGTCAGAAATGTATCGCAATCCTTTAGGTAACTTTCTGGTCGCCCCTACAAAAAGATTTTCCGCCCAGGTGGGGAGTGGGGAGCGGGGAGTGGGGAGTGGGGAACGCTGATTTTCCCTATTCCCTAATTCCCTGCGACGCAACCCAAAAGCGATGTTGTCATACACCGTCATGTGAGGATAGAGGGCGTAGTTTTGAAACACCATTGCGATGTCGCGTTCTTTGGGTGGTAGGTCATTTATCAAGCTATCGCCTATCCAGATATTGCCGCCAGTCATCACTTCTAACCCGGCGATTAATCGCAGTAAGGTGCTTTTACCGCAACCAGAAGGGCCTACCAGCACCATAAATTCGCCATCTGCGATCGTCAGGTTAATTCGCCGCAAGACATTGACACTTCCCGTACGCTCTTGCGCTGCATCATTCTCCCCAGATGTCAGGGGAGATTGGGTTTGTGAGCTAACACTTTCCCCTTTACGTGGGGAAAAACTTTTATAAACGTTTTCTAAAATAACTTGGGACACAACTGTTAATTATTAATTATTGTCATTGGGCATGGGGCAAAAAAAGTTCTGAGTTCTGAGTTCCGTTAGCGGTAGCAGGGCGTTGAGCCAGTGCTGAGTAAAGACACTCCTAAAGGGCATTGGGGGAGAATCACTAATGATCAATGACTGATCACACTTTAGCGCTCATAATAATACACTTCAGGGTAACTGAAACTTTGGCAGATTTCAAAACCCTTTATACAAATAAAGGGTAGCTATTAACCTAGAACTTTAGTTTGAGGCGGGCGAGTCAAGCTTTCAGTTAAGCTACTTTTTGCTTAAGTTGAAACCAATGGTTATAGGGACGCAAGTAAGCAGCAATGCTTTCACTCAAATCTATTTTTTGATACCAAGTACGAATTTGTCCTTGGGCTGGTAACTGTAAAACATTACCTACAGAAAGTTCAATTTCAGTGAACTTTGCGGACAAAAAAAGTGGCTCTGCAAACAGCAGAACCACTAAAGCTTTCGCAAATTTGTTTTAACTTAACGAACTGCCCCTTGAGCAGAAACAGTATCAATCGGTTTCATTAGGTACAGCCGCAATAACTGCCAGCCATTGGAGATGTAAAGTGGCAGTTTTTGGAAGATTTGCAGGAATTTGGGAGTGTTGGAATTAGCGATCGCACCCAACTTCTCGTTATTGCTTATACAAGTATCCAATCGCTGATAAAACTCTGGATTTTCTACATCCAGCATCAGTGGGAATACGCGACCTGCATTCTCGTTAGTCTTCTGAATTACATGGATGTCGTATTCTCGCGCATCCAATCCCAGGGTTGCATAAAAGTCCTTGCGTTGGATGTCATTGAGATACATTGTCGCAAACACCGACAACAAGAAGAACCGACTCCACAGCCGTGCTTTCCAATCATTCAAGATTTGCGGCTGAGATTTCATGATCGCATCAAAGAAATCGCCGTGACGGTTTTCATCTTGACACCAGTTCTCAAAGAACCGGAAGATTGGATAAACCCGGTCTTCGGGATGTGCTTCTAAATGGCGATAAATGGTGATATAGCGCCAATAACCGATCTTCTCAGAAAGATAAGTAGCGTAGAAGATGAATTTCGGTTTAAAGAAGGTATAACTGCGGCTCTTAGTCAAAAACCCTAAATCTAAGGACAGATTAAAGTCTGACAAAGCTTTGTTCAAAAAGCCAGCGTGACGTGCTTCATCCCGTGACATCAGGTTAAAACACTCTGCCAAGACGGGGCTTTTTCCTTTCAAGCGACGGCCAAGTTCTTTATACAGCAAAAAGCCGGAAAACTCTGCCGTACAAGACCGTTCTAGAAACTCAACGAACAATCGGCGAGTTTCCCCGTCAATATGATCCCAGGATTGTTCAAACTCGGCATCCCGAACAAAGTGATGGCGGTTGTAGTCAGTGCGGAACTCTTCGAGAATGGCTTGTAACTCGTCTTCATTGACGGAGATATCCATCCGCGCCATTTCATCAAAATCGGTAGTATAAAACCGAGGTGTTAACAGGGTTTCTTTTGCCGGGACTTTAATCCCTGGCCGGATTTCTTCAAAGCCTGGTTTTTTGAGGGAATCTACCATGTCTTGATTGCTCTTTCGTCTTTATTATCTTAAGTAGACCAGAAAGCCAAGGTTAAAGCTCTGGCAAGGCTTGACAGCCCACAATAATCCAATTGTATAAAGTTCAGTCTACCAAGGTGCGGGTGAGAAATTTGTAAGCAAAAGATTAAGAGTTGCAACAATCATTCAATGTTTACGGAACCAAGAATCGCGGATTAGTAGTCAAATAAACGTAGTTCAGTGATTAGCACTGTTTAAAACAAGTGAAGTAATACGCACCTGTTGTATCTCCAAATACTGCTATCTCAGTAATTTTCTATAGTTGTTACTACAACATAGAAAACCCGTCTTAGACAACAAGAGCAAATCTACAGGGTTGAAAAGCAAGATGAATCTTGAAAACAATCAACATAAAGACCGACTTCTTGTCTCTTATATCTTGTGTGCAGTCGGATTTATCGGAGTGGGAGGATTGCACCGTTTCTACAATGGCAAGATCGGAACTGGTTTGTTCTGGCTGTTAACTGGTGGTGTGTTTGGTATAGGGCAGGTCGTAGATTTGTTCTTTATCACCGATATGGTTGACAACTACGAACACAAGCTGAGGCTAAAAGCAGGTGTATCTCCCTTCGGTGTGCCGTTGAATCAAGCAGTGGTTGCCTCTCAAGTCCACCGCCCAACAGGCAACCAACTAATGATTAAACTGATTGAAGCAGCGGAATGCAAGGGTGGTATTTTAACTGTCACTCAAGGCGTGAAGTTCACGGGAGCTAGCTTTGCTGAAGTTGAAGCTACTCTCAATGAGATGTATAAATCAGGTTATGTAAAAATAGATAACGACCCCAATACTGGAGCCGTTATCTACCATTTCCATGAACTTTAAATTGTCATTTGTCCTTTGTCCCTTGTCAAAAAACCAATGACTAATGACTAATGACCAATGACTAATTTATACCTAGCCACTTTTGTCCGTCCAAGCGCTGAACTAAGCCAAATACCAACAAATCGAGGGTAATTTTGCGCTCATCGATTAAGAAGGACTCAAGAGTGCTAGGTTTTTTGCCTTCATTACAGGAAAATCCCTTTTTCCCTTGAATATCTTCTTCGGGGAAATAGAGGTTAAACTGACGTTGACCTTTTTCTTTCCAGCTGCCGATAATTTGCCAGCATTCTTGGGCAGATTCAAAGCCAGTGATTGGCATTTTCTGCTTGGCAAAAGACACCTGTAAATCTTGCACACCTTGTTGAGCGATCGCTTTTTGTAAAGCTGGTAAGTAGTCTTGCTCAATGAACTCTACAAATGGCTTATCTTCAACAGATGGGGCTTTTTCCTTCTTGGCGGCTTTAGCTGCGGCTGCGGGTTTTTCTTCGGCTGCGGCTGGTTTTTCGCCTACTGCGGCTTTAGCTGCTGGTTTTTCTCGCTTAGGGGGTGTAGCAACTGGTTTGGCAGCATTTGGGTTAGTTTCTGGATTTGCGGCTTTAGGGTCTGGCGCGTTAGCAGTAGGAATGTCTGTGGCTTCGGGTGAGTCTGTACTAGGAGCGTGTTCTTCAGCCACACTGGGAGCTTGTTTATCAACAGTGCTGGGAGCTACTTCTCCCGCTTGATTGTGATTGGTTGGGTCTGCCATTGCTCAGGTCAATCCTTTAATCTAGCTTTTGGAGCGATCGCTCACCTTGATGTATCGGGTATTTTCATTTTGACATACTAGTGCAGCAGGGCATTAATAACTGTCTAGTTAAAAATAACGCAAAGGTTTAAGGCATAAGCTTTTTTCTACTTCAAATCCCCTTAAATCCCATAGCATTTTCTACCTCTTGCTGTGCTGGAGTAGAATTCACCTTGCCAGACGCAACTCTGCTAGAAGTCTTACGCCAAATGCCAAGCTGGCTCAAGAATATGCCTACTAAAATCAAGCTACCGCCAATATATTGAGGTAGCGTAGGAATTTCACCCAAAATTAAATAGGCTGATAAAATACCCGCAATTGGGCTAAATGTGCTAACTAAAGAAGCCATAGATACAGTGGCAGTTTTCAAGCCTTTAATCCAAAAAGACTGACCTAATACCACAATTAACCCACCATAGAGAAACATCCATTGCCACAAGAACGGTGAGAGAACATCAGCAAAATGATCGCTGCCATAGAGGACTAAAGCAGTAAGGAAAAAGATTACAGTTCCTAGTGCAGTCCGAAAAATGCTATAGATTCCCAAAGGTATCTGCGAAAGGTATTTTTTACCAATAATTGTAGAAGTGGCTAGAGCCACAGATCCTACTGCGGCCAAAATTTCCCCTATGCCTAAACCGAAATCTCCCATGTTGATCATGGCTTCTGCTGGGGACTGAAGGATGATGGTTAGGATAACACCTATAAAAGCTGCGATCGCTCCGATAAATTCCCAAATATTTACCCGTTCCCTCAATAACCAGACTGATAAAGCCAGAGTTAAAGGCGGTTCCAAACGTCCTACCAAGATGACATTGTTCACCCCTGTGAGTGCAAGTGCCTGAAAAATTAAGCCAGGGGCTAACGCTCCTGATAAAATCGCTACTGTTGTTAGACTGACCCAATCCGTCCTTGAGAATTGCTTCAAAGTAGCTTTGTTCCACTGTCGCCCATAGATTAGGATCAGAAGTATCAAGGCGCAAAGGTTTCCCACGAATAAAACATTACACAAAGAAATTGGATTGCGTAGCTTGCCGCCGTAGGCATCGCCGATAAAATGTTCAGCACCAATTTCTGTTAGCTTCCGGGTAACTGCACCAGATGCTGCAAAAATTAGCATTGCTAGCCAGAGATATGTTTGCCCCGAAACTCTATGGATTAGGCGATGTGGCCTTTTGGGTCTAGTCACAATAACACTACTGCAATGAAAGCATTGCTCATTAATTATATTAAGTTGCTCTCATTCAGTTCAAAATGAGGTTTTGGTGAGAAAATACTTAAGCTATTCTATAACTTTAAACTACATAGTTGCCTGAGAAATTCCTGAGAATCAACTAAATTTTCTCAAAGGATAAATTCATGAAAATAGTGGCTTAGTTTCAATCAACTCTCACTCCCACCTGAGATGCTTGGCATATTCAGGATAGAACAAAGAAGAGGAATAACAAATGAAACTCGCCCCATTACTTACAAGTTTTGCTTTGGTTGGTTTTTTCACAGTTTGGGACGCACCATTAAAGGCGATCAATCCGTCATTAGTCCAAGCATCAGCAGCCGAAGAAATGTCTGTAGCACAGAAATTAGATTTGCTTACTAAGAGTAAGGGTCAGATTGGTAGTGGTGATCAACTGCGTCGTTTCTTTTTTGCTGACTTGGAGCCAATCGGTATCCAGCTAGGTGGTGCAGGTCATGTAGTCAACCTTTATAACAAAGCTAATGATGTCACATTCGCTTACTGTTCGCACTACGATGTGATTGTAGCGATTAAAAAAGGTAAGGTAACAAAGTTTGAACCCAGTGAAGTGAAGTAATACTAAATCTACTTTCCAATTAATATGCTGAAACCAGAGGAGCAATTTGATTACATCTAGGTTGCGAGTCTGACAGCTTGGAGTAACAGATACGTCTCCGGCTTTGCACTGTGCGTCTACGCCCTAGAAAAAGTCTAATCTTGTGCTCCACGAAAAAGAATTAACGTTATTGCAGAATAAGGTTAAATAGCAAAGGTAAAAAAAACTCTTTTTACTTTTGTTATTTAACCTTTTGTTAATTATTTTTATTAAAGATATTTCTAACTGAATAGACTAATAGCGATCCCCTGCATAAATTGATTAATTTAATGGATTATTAAATTAATCAATTTATGCCTATAACAATAACTTTAGTAAAGGTATTAATTAGCTACAAAATGTTATTTATAGAAATTATATCTATTTGTGAAACTGTACAAAATCATCCTTGCTCGGCAGACCTGAGGATTGAGCAAATTGTTCTATCCAAGCCCACAGGTAATCGGTAGCGGTTTCAGCAGGAGAAAGTATACTTGTGTATTTAGTTGTTCTCAATGATGATTCCTTTGTTCAAACGATGAAAGAAGCATATCAGCAAGTAAAAACACTTAGCAACTACTAAACCTTAACCAAAATGTTATTAAAACTTAACAAATAGAAAATTTTCTCTTAATATTACTCAAATATATTGATATTAAGATAATTCCAAATACAATTATTAACCTTAAAATTTGACTTTTAATTAGGTAAATAAAAGACGTTTAACTCTCCGTTGTTTTAATACAATTTGGAAATAGTGGGTTCCTACAAAATGTATGTAAGTGTAACTAGATGTAGTTTTGAAATTTGTATCCCCAACATCAAGTTATCACATATTCTACTTTCACAAATTGAGCAAATAGTAACTACAACAGTCTTGAGTTAAGTCGTCCTAGCCTGTTTACAGTCAAAGGTTTAGTAGTGTTTCAATTTTGCAAGCTTATAGACTATATAAGCAAAGTTAAGATAACGCAGACTAGCTCTAAATCTTAGCCTGCGAAGGAAAGCTTTTGTTTGTGTCGTTAAAGACTTTTAGTCGGATAGCAATTTGCACATATTGAATACTGCATATTTGGAATATTCCCAAAAGTTTAACAGGTTTCAACAAGGAGAAAATTCTCATGGCACTCTACGGCTATACCATTGGAGAAGATCGTGACGGCAACGCTAGTAATGGCAAGCAACTTGACGTTTACCGCTTTTTGATCCCTGCTGCACCTGGAGGTACTATTACTCCCACACGAGTAGGTACAGTCAATCTCCCAGCTAATGCTACTACCGCAGATTTAGAAGGTTTGGGAACTAACCCCATTACTGGAAGGGTTGGTGCAGTTAACGAAGCACGGGTCACTGGTCCCACAACACCAATTGATCCAACTGTTACTGTCGTTAATAATGTAGATCAGCCTTTTGCTCCAGCCACGACCTCACCAACTCGTACAGCATCTGACCGTCGTTTTGGATTTGAGTCAGGTGCTGACTTTAATCGTAGTGCTTTATACAACATTTCAGGGAATCCGAATCCCGCCAATGGACCAGTAGGAAGCTCTCTTTATAGAATTACTACAGCTAACCCTGGAGTTATTAGCCTTGTAGATAACTTTGGTCCAGCTACTACTGCTGCACAAAGACGAGGAACTCAACCTACCAACTCTCAATTTGCCGATGGATTAGCTATCGACAATCTCAATCCTGGTAATACTCGCGCTCTTGCTAGCGATTTCAGGACTAATGATGGAGATGGAAACCAGCTTTACAAAGTAGATTTGCTTACTGGTCAGCTATCTGCACCGATTGCTCTGAGAACTCCTTCAGGGCAAGCTTTGAATCTCAACTTAGATTCTGGGTTGTCATTTACTAACAGCGGTTCTCAAAGATTGCTCGGTTGGGTGGAAACTGGCGCTGTCTATGAGATCACAGGCTACCAAGATGAACTTGCTGCATCAGGTTTAGGTTTAGGTAGTGCTGGTGGTGCTAATGGTGCTGGTTTTGCAACCGCCACCTTGCTTGGTAACGTTAATTTACCAAATGCTGTGAGTGGAGTCGTTGATTATGAAGGCTTTACGATTGTTAATGAATAACAATCGTTAGGATACTCTTTCTTCAACTCTTGTAAAAGTAGTTTTTATAAGAGTTGAAGAACGGAGCTAAAGATAAAAAAATTTTATGTGCCAAACTACCTTTGTAGAGACTAACTAGATTTTTATTTTTATTTGAAACCAATCTTTTAAGGCTGATGTACTAGTAGTTTGGGTTGATCAACGCGAAACCCAACATTCATACCAAGTCTTATGCTTCGCTGTGCGACGCCACTATGCATCTTTCAAAAAGTTAATATAATTTCCATGCTCAGGGTAAGCAAGTCTAATTATATGTTAAATAATATTAATAATTAAAGTGGCGTAATCCAATAAGTAATGCCTCGGACAAGTTGTTTTTTAAAACCAAACAGAGGTAAATTCTCTTCAGGTAAGCCCACATAAGTCCAATGTGGGACATCATTTGCTACAGTTTGAAACCAACCATTTTGATTAAGAGCTTTTCTTTGTTCTTTACTACCTACGCGTAAATCAATTGCTAATCCCCAGAGATGTTGTGAAGTTCCAGGAGGGGCAACCACACCGAGAATTTTTGTTTCTTTGCCCTCCTGAACTTTTGCCAAAATTCGATTGTTAGCATATTTATGCCAAAATTTTAAATTCGTATTGAAAGTGCGAGTACAATCACCAGAACCATAACCAGATTTTAGCGGTATTTTTTGTAGCGATCGCGCTTGATTTAAAGCATCAGCTGCTGGCTTTTGTAAATAACAATCTTTAGTGCCATTAACATAACCCATTGTTAAAGTAGCTTGAAATTCTTGGGTTTCTTGTTCATTAGCAAAGATATATTTTGGCGGCAATTTAATCTCGACATTTTGATTTACAAAGGCTGCACCATATGCTCGTAGCAAAATATATTCATAAGTACCAGGCAGGGGAACTGGTAACTTCCTAGCGATCGCAGATAAAAAACGCTGTTGCTCATTTAATTCGGGGTTGGGAATAAATGGTTCTAATATTGTCTCTTTAGAAGTATCTGTACAAACTAATAAATCATTACTCAAGCATCTATTTAATGGTTGTGCAGTTCTAGCTAATTTTTGTTGGGTAATCTCATTACTAGCTACTAAGATAAAAATCATCAAGATAACTATACTAATAAAAGTTGCCTTTCTGATAATTCTAGGAATGATTTTTTTCTTTCTGATGGGTAGTTTCATTTTTAAATAATTGGTTAGTGGATTTAAGAATAAAAGCGCTAGATAAGTTTCTTATAATCTGTTATTAATTAATTGCAAGCGAAAATGAAAAAAATGAGAGAGCAGATAATCCATAAGGTTGATATATTTTTCTATATAGCTTATGCAACCTATATAATATAAAACTGTAATAAATCAGCTTTTTTCATAGCTAATTATGTTAAAAATAGCTGTAATAAATAAATGGCAACACCGCCAGAATTATTAAAAAAGATTGTATTTTTGACTTATTCTTCAAGTTTAAAACTAGAAACTTGTCTCTAATTCAGTACTAGTAAAGTTGATAACTTTTTTATCAGAAAGTTACATCCAGGAAACCACTGGAACAGTTAAAATTGAAAAGAACTCTAAGCTTGCCGATCCTGTAAGTATGACCATGCACAATTCCGTTGAATTCCAAGACGCTTTTGATGTCATAGTCGTCGGTGCAGGTCACTCCGGTTGCGAAGCAGCTCTAGCCTCTGCACGCCTCGGTTGTCGTACCCTGCTATTGACGCTCAACTTGGATAAAATCGCTTGGCAACCTTGTAATCCAGCAGTGGGTGGCCCGGCCAAATCTCAGTTGACTCATGAGGTAGATGCACTTGGCGGAGAAATTGGTAAAGTAGCAGACCGCACTTACCTACAAAAACGTATCCTCAACTCTTCACGGGGGCCTGCTGTTTGGGCATTACGCGCCCAGAGTGACAAGCGCGAATATGCAGCGGTGATGAAGAATATTGTCGAGAACCAAGACAACTTGACAATCCGCGAAAGTATGGCGACAGATTTGGTGCTGGGCGCTAACGGTGAAGTTATCGGCGTTGAAACTTATTTTGGTGTGGGGTTCCAATGTAAAGCAGTCATCTTGACAACTGGCACTTTCCTGGGGGGTAAAATTTGGGTTGGAAACAAATCAATGCCAGCCGGACGCGCTGGAGAATTTGCGGCTGAGGGATTGACACAAACCCTAAATCGCCTGGGATTTGAAACCGGAAGACTTAAAACTGGAACTCCAGCACGGGTAGACAAGCGATCGGTGGATTATAGTAAAATGCTCATCCAGCCAGGGGATGAAGATGTACGCTGGTTTAGCTTTGACCCAGAGGCGTGGGTAGAACGGGAACAAATGCCTTGCTACATCACCCGCACAACCGCCGAAACCCATCGCCTAATTCAAGATAATTTGCACCTATCACCAGTTTATGGCGGTTGGGTGGAAGCGAAAGGGCCGCGTTATTGTCCTAGTATTGAAGATAAAATTGTGCGCTTTGCTGATAAAGAAAGCCATCAAATCTTTATTGAACCAGAAGGAAGGGATATACCCGAACTTTATATCCAAGGGTTTTCTACAGGGTTGCCAGAAAATTTGCAACTACAAATGTTGCGGACTCTCCCCGGTTTGGAAAAATGTGTGATGCTGCGTCCGGCGTATGCTGTGGAATATGACTATTTACCTGCAACTCAGTGTTACCCCACACTGATGACTAAGAAGATTGCCGGACTGTTTTGTGCTGGGCAGATTAATGGCACCACAGGTTATGAAGAAGCCGCAGCTCAAGGGCTTGTGGCGGGAATTAACGCAGCTCGATTTGTTCGTTCTCAAGAAATGATTGTCTTTGCCCGTGAGCAAAGTTACATTGGAACGCTACTTGATGACCTGTGTACAAAGGATTTACGGGAACCTTACCGGATGCTTACCAGTAGGTCTGAGTACCGATTGATATTGCGTTCTGACAATGCCGACCAACGCTTGACACCCTTGGGGCGAGAAATTGGTTTAATTGACGATCGCCGTTGGGATCTATTTACCCAAAAGCAGGCAAATATTACCACAGAAAAACAAAGATTGCAAGTTACACGAGTCAAAGAACATGATGAAATAGGAATAGCGATCGCATCTAATACCCAACAAGCAATTAAAGGTTCAATAACTCTCAATGACTTACTGCGCCGTCCGGGATTCCATTACGTTGACCTCGACAGGTTCGGACTAGGAAACCCCAACCTCAACCGCGCTGAGAAAGAAGGTGCAGAAATTGACATAAAATATTCTGGCTATCTCGCTAGGCAACAAAATCAGATTGACCAAATTGCCCGCCAAGCGCATCGCCAATTACCTGCGGATTTGGACTATACAGCAATTGATACTCTTTCCAAAGAGGCACGGGAAAAGCTAACTCACGTAAAACCACTCACACTTGGTCAAGCTGCACGTATTGGTGGTGTAAACCCAGCGGACGTTAACGCTTTATTATTATATTTAGAATTGCGTAGAACCAAGAGCCAATCAGAGTTTCCAGCGTTAGCTTAACACAAGCTTGATAAAGACTGAGTATAGTAGTAGGGAGGGAAATTGGTATGATAGATGACATAAATATTAGTAGTGTCATCATCAACAATCCCCAGATTAAAGTTCACTTTAATACCAGCGCTCAACCAACTCGTCTCAATAAGACGGCGGATTGGATATTTTATCTGTAATCCTAATTCCCAGGCAGTAGGCGCGGCGTTTCCTCGTCCTAGCAACAACCCAGAAAGTCTATGTTACAAGAAGCCAGCACCCGTCTCATAGTACCGGAACCATCAGAAGACTTAATCGCCAACGAGCCTTGGTCGATAGAAAACTATGCTGATGGCCTAATGGATGAACTCTTTGCCGATATCGACTCCGTTCTGGATGTTAGTAGTAATCTGCCTTCTCAAACCGTTAGGCACGGTAGGCAGAATAAATCGAGCCAGTCTTTTGCTGGGGTTTCCTCCCAAGCTCAACGCCAGTCGCCTTCAGAATACGTGGTAACGATACCACAGATTATCTTACCGAACACAGTGAACCAAGCAGTACAGTCAGTTGCTTACGATAACCACAAGCACTTGAGTACCGTTGTGTTTGACACTGCTACTGTTAAATCAGTTACTAGAAAGCGTCAGAAAAGTAGTCGGACTTTGGGCAAACTGCTGATTGTGGGAACAACTTTAGGCGTAGCGATGGCTAGTATTATTTACCTGGTACAGTCTGGAGTCGTATATCTTTTAAATACCAACTTGGCCCAGCCAGCTCTTCTAGTGCCGCAAGCGCAGTCACAGTTGCCAACAAAAGTAGAAATTGAGGCAGAGTTGGTTGACTACATGCTCCAATCGCTAGCAGTTATAGATAAGCAAGGAGCAAAAAGCAATCAAAAATCTGTCATGCCTGGATTCTCCAATCAGGCAAATACTAACCAAATAGCCCTTGGTAACGGGCAAACAACAGGTAATCTACCACCACTTCCACTTCTAGCTAACAATACACCACCAGCCCCCAATCGTTCTGGAGGCGTTGTTGAGCGGATATACGTTCCCGTTTATCAAGCGCCGTCGCCAATGCGCTATGCGCTTCCGACTATTCCTGGTAGTCCCACACTTTTACCACAAGTTGCCAGTGCATTACCCAGTGCATTACAGGGATCTCAACCTAATGTTGTGAAAAATGCCCTAAATACAGTACAACAAGCTGCCAAGCCTGTAACTGTGAATATGTTAGCTGCGACTGTAAGAGCCGAACTGAAGCCTGTAGCTGCAAAAACTGCACCCATTACTGTGCGGCAAACACCCAAGCCTCTGCCTGCATTACCAGTAGTTCCATTACGTGCAGCACTCGCCCCAGAGCCAGAACCAACTATTACCCAGGAACAAGTATATCCGGCAACTGCGATCGCAGTTGCTCCGAGTAATACCTTAGAAGGATTGCTAGAGTTAGGCAACAAATCTGCTGCTTTGTTTAAAATTGATGGCGTAACTCGCCGCATCAATATGGGTGAAAGTATCGGCTCAAGCGGTTGGACGCTAGTAGATGTTAGTAATGGCGAAGCTGTCATCCGGCGCAACGGTGAAGTGCGATCTATTTACGCAGGGCAGAAATTGTAAAATCTCTTCTCTCAGCAACTCTTTCATTAATCAAAATATTGCAATAATAACCTCTAAGTCGTACATTGCATCATATCGTATTTACCTAATTATACTGTTTGACGAAATAGCTGATACAGATATATAGATAGGGTTGTACAAGTGTACAACCCTATAGCCGATTATGTGTTGCTAAGATTTTAAAAAATGGTATTCAACCGGACTCTCTCTTAGCTTCTTAATGGTGGGTTAATTTCAAAGTGAATATGATGATCGTGACCAATCATCGGGGTACATAGCCCCTCTTGAATTAGCTTTTTATCATTGAAGAAAACCGCCCCCACCTTTACCAGGCTTTGCTTACGAATAGACTTGAGAATAGCTCGCGTAGCATCTTGATCATATTCAGAACTCGACCAAAAAATGCCACCAAAATTTCCATTTTTTTTGGGTAAGTAAACATCGCACATCATGCCAGTTTCATGTCCATGATGGTCGGGAGTATCACCTCCATGAGGAAGACTAACATCATTAATTGCGAATGGAGCAGCTGTGGGGTGAGTGTTACGATAACTGTTTTGATAATCTTGGGCAATTTTTTTGATCGCATCAGCTAACCAGTGTGTTCCAAAATCGTGGTTATCTTTAGTGTCTTCTAGTTCACCGTTTACAAAACCATTGTCGCGATCGCTTTTTGGCATCAACTCCCATCGTGGTGAGTTAGCTGCTTGCAACCATCGATGAGTTATTCCACCAACATCAACTCGACCATCACCATTAATAGTACTGCGACCAGCAATAATTGATTGAAATAACTTGATCGCGTCAAACAGTCCTCTGTCTCTGTCTGCACTGTTAGGATCACCTACCCATTTGTAGCCTAGCTCATGCAATCGCGCTTTAATAGCCTTAACATCATCAGCTTTATTAACTCCGCCAATTCCTACACTACCACTGAGCGTAATTAGCTTTGCTCCTGGTAAACTGGATGCTGTAGGTTGTTGAGTATTCTCATCATCCTTGTTATCGAAAGGAACAACAACTTTAATCTGGATCTCTAGAGTTTGATCGTCAATGGCAATTATCATGCGGCGATCGCCTTCTTCTTTAAAGACGAAATCAAATTGCCATTTGCCATACTGATTAATTATTACACTTGAGGCTGGAAATTTGTCATCGATCATCACCGACAAAACCTTACCACTGTCGGTTAAACGTGCTATGCCTTCAACCCTAAAATTTTGTCCTAATTCAACTTCTTTTGGCGCACGAATTAGCTGTAGTTGTTCCACTGAAGCGGGAATGGCAACTCCACCTGCATTAGCCAGTAAATTCTGCGCCTCTGGAAGCAAATTCACAATCTTGTTGACATAGTTAGGATCAGATGAATAGCCTTTAGCCTTGAGAAAGCCAATAAAATTCTCTGGCGTGTTGGTATAATCCTCTAAGCCTCTATAGGGAGTGCGAGTTAAAAACTTCCAATAACCAATAATAAAAGCGTCTATATCTGTAAATTTACAGAAATCAACTTCTTTTGACTCAGAAGGAACTTTGATTTTCAACGGTTCGGCAAACCCTTTCATATCAGGATCTCGCCATTTTAATCCGGCAAAATTGTTAGCGTTAACAGCAAGATCGCTTTTACATCTAGTAGACTCTAGTAACCATTGAGCCAGGGTAACTTCTTTTAGAGTTTGCCGATTTATCTCGGTAATCCTTGCATTTTCAATACCAATTTTTGTAAAAATTAATGCTAAATCTTTATTAAAATAATTGTTAACTAAATCATCTAGTAATGACATATCTTTGTCCTATTAAAAACTTTTTGTAGATCCCCTACTTCTAGGAAAAGTGGGGGATCTATGTGTTCACGAATGGTTTAAATAGAATAAGTTAATCTTTTTCTACAACTTTGGCGTGTCCAGCAAAAACAAAATGCCCATCTCGATTTCCTTTACTTTTATCAAGCCACTTAACCCAATAATGGTTTTCCTCAAAACGGACATCTAAAATTGGGTAACTTCCTGGAACAATATCGATTACAGATTCTTTAGGTAGTTCTGATGACTGTTCTGTAGAAGGTTTTAAAAAAGTTTTTTCTGTAATTTCCAGACTGTACTTTTTATCAGGCTTAGGCTCATCGTGATCGGACTCACCAATTAATCCATTTTTAATTGCTTCGGCCATTTTTTCAGCATCAAAGCGATCCATATCTGACTTGGAATCACAAAAGCAGCACTCAATTAAAATAGCTGGCATTTGTGTATTCTTGATCACAAAGAAATTTGTACTTTTAACTTTTCTATCATTGAAACCAAGTTTTACAATCTCTTGCAAAACTGATCTAGCGATACCTTTCGATGTATTGCTAATGGCGAAAATTTCTGTGCCATTAGCTATAGTGTTGAACTTATTAAAGTGAATCGAAATAAAGACATTAACGTTATTAGCATTTGCTTTATTGACTCGTTGTCTTAGAGAATCGTTTATACCACTAGCACTTGTGGGAGTGCAATCAATAACCGTATGACCTGCTGCTTTTAGTTTTTGTATCAGTTTTGTACCAACTGCTTTCGTTAAAATATCTTCTTGTTGGATACCTGTTGCTCCTGTATCGTGAGGAGGGCAATTGTGTCCTATATCAATACCAAATTTCATAGAGTTGATGTCCTTTTTATAACTTAAGAAGTACGGGTTAACTTACTATACTGTATTAATTATTAACCCAAGTGCAATCGTCTTGTCAGTGAGATAAAGTGAGTTTTTACTGTACATAGATGTAACATTTAACGTAAAAATCTCATGAAAAACAAAAATTTCATAAGTTCAACCTATAAATGAAGCAGGCTAACTAATGACAGCACAAGAGGCACTGAATCCAGCCGATACTCTTTTATACTCTACCTTTGGGGAAAGGCTCAATAATATTCAATCTGTAGTTTTACTGGAAGTTTGCTGGGACGCACCTATGCGGAAATTGCGGTGCAGATAAGTTATGAACACGACTACATCAAACAAGTCGGTTCTCAGTTGTAGCGAGAGCTTTCTCACGTAGTTGGTGAAGAAGCTTGTAAAAAATATCCAATCTATTTTGCATTGCTACCAGCAGTCTCAAAGTAGTGATAGTCTACGATGGGCTATGACGCTCGTTCGCGTAGCGTGCCGTAGGCAAGACTCGCTATCGGCGTCGCACTTGGGCGTTTCAAAATAATGCTCCCATAAAAGATAGCGATCGCCACTATACTTATTTATCTGGTAATTAGAGAACTTTATTATACATTTGATGAATTTCATATTTTAATTTCTACATTCCTATCAACGATTCTGCTTCTGTTCTTGCTAAATGTATAAACAAGTTCTACCAGAGAAATTCCTGATAAGAGGGGAGAAAAATTTTCCTTTCCTAACAAAAAATATTTAAGTTAAAAATGCTACATTGAATAGTCTGTGGTAATCCTACGGTTAAATAAGCTATGCGTAGCCTCTTGCAGAGAAGACATCGCTTAATAAATGTTTCGCCAAGCTTTTACCGTCGCTTTGCCAATTTCGCTATCAACAGTTTGACCTCCTTCCAAAACTAGTCTGATGTCTAAGTTCTCATCTGGAGCGTTTTTCAAAGCAGTGGCTAATTCTTGACTGACAGCAAACGTGCCAGTTGAACCGTCTAATTGAAAAACTTTTTCCTTGACCTTGAGCAAAAGTTTCTCGACTCTCTTGGTTGTGACAAACCGAAGAAAGTCAGGTCTGGGATACACACGACCTGCGGTGTAGAAAGAAGACATTGCTTGGCCCGAATTTACAGTTACGAGAACTCGAACGCTCGAAGGAGTCCACAAACTAATAACTTGCTTTGAACCCTCACGGTACAAATAGCCACCCAAGGAGTTGCGGTCAAAAACCCCAAGAAACTCTCCTTCAAAAGGGTCAACGATTCTCACGGCTTTCGACCAAGGCACATCCATATCAGGGGATAATCCTGCTGATTTGACTACTGGTAAATCACTTGATGCTTGGGCAAGGCTAGCTACCTCTTGAACAGTGAAAGCAGGGCAAACTTGAGGCAAAAACACAGCCAAGCTAGTCCCTAAAAGAAGAGCTGGAATTGTCTGTGGTAAGTTCATCATAAGTCAGGGGTACAATCTTTAAAGACAATAATTGAACAGCCTTTACTTAGTCATCTCCCGCAAGACTTTCATTTGCTATGAAGCTTAGACAATTGAGCAAATTACAGTGTCTTGGGGCAATGTCTCCTAACTCGCCATATCCTCTAGATGACACTTTGCGTAGCTTTTCAATAATACACAAGTACTAATATTTTCGGATACTTAAGTAATATCATTTAATATTGCTAAAGGGTTTGAGGTTTTTGTACAAGAGTTAATAAATGAGATTTTATTTTTGATATATAGATAAAAGCAGACATTCCCAAACTAGCCTTGGTTGAGCGTAAGAAAGTAAGTATTTACGAGCTTGTTCTAGCTGGTTGATGATGCTGGGTTGATGCCACTGCTGCCAGTAGTATTGCTGAAGATAATCAACTAACCACAGTTGGGCTTCTGTATCTAAATCCTTATCAATTTTCTTAGCTAACTCCAAAGCTTTGCGGTAAGAAGCAGGGGCTTTTTTCAAATCATCGAGTAACTCAGGAGGAATAGCTTGTAATTGCTCGTAAGATGCGATCGCACTTCCCGCACTACCAGCTGCTATATTCAATACCGCCTGATTTGCCAAAATTTCCTGATGACCAGTTTGTGTGAGCACAACAGCCAAAGACTGTGCATCTAAGCGATAAAAAGGAATGCGTTGACAGCGTGACACCAGAGTTGGCAAAACAGACTCAGGTGTAGGTGCAATTAAAATTAACGTTGCCTGTCCCGGTTCTTCTAAGGTTTTAAGTAAAGCATTCGCTGCTGCTTCTGCCATTGTTTGCGCTTCTTCCAGCACCACCACATTCCTCGGTGCTTCTAAGGGCGGACGACTGAGAAACTCGGTAATTTCCCGAATTTGCTCTAGCCGAATTACAGGTGGTGCCTTACGCTTAAGTCCTTTCTCGGCCGCTTCTGCTGCTGTTAATCGTTGTCCCTGGTATTGGTACGTTGGTTGCACCCACAACAAAGCTGGATGGTTCCCTTGACGCAAACGGTTTTGTAAAGCTGTAGTGACTCCCATTTCACTAGAAAATAGCAGTTCTACAAAACACTTAGCTGCTAAACTTCTTCCTACACCATCTGGCCCCACAAATAGATAGGCTGGAGCAACCCGATTTTGTCTAACAGCCTGAGTGAGTAATTCTATAGCTTGCTGTTGTCCTACAAGTGGTGCAAATGCGTTAATACAGTACCTTCGCCAAAAGAATAATATAAAAACAGAGGGCTGATGTAGTAGAGTTGTTGTCTTATAAAAGGACAACTTAGAAGCTACAAAGTGCCAATGTTGGCCATATTAGCACTGTTGCAATGACTGCTGACAGTTAAAAGTCAACGGTCAGCAGTCAACAGTCAGCACTTTCCGCTGCTTTATAGAAGTCCGGTAATGCCCACTCATATGTCAGTGGAGTTACACCGAGGAATTCACACTCAAATCATGACATTTCAGATTATTAAGGTAACAGTACACCTGTGGGTACTATTGGGAAGCAAAAGGTCGAGGCAGTTTGGAATCATTAATGCGATGAAGAGTTACCTGCTTGGAAGTGCTAGAGCGCTCGTCCAATCATCCATACTTTTTTTTCTACCTACAGTTGTGATACAACAAATCATTGCTAGTTCAGTTAAGCTGGCAACAGAAGTTTAATCCTCAAAACAATGACAGCAAGTAGTCCCACAATTTTAGCCCTAGACTTTGATGGAGTCATATGCGACGGACTAATTGAATATTTTGAGGTAGCATGGCATACCTATTGTAAAATTTGGTCTTCTGCTAACGACACACCAGCAGATGATTTAGCTTTAAGGTTCTATCGCCTACGACCTGTCATTGAAACGGGTTGGGAAATGCCCGTTTTAATCAAAGCCTTGGTAGATGAAATTCCTGATGAGAAAATTCTTCATGAATGGGCTAGCATCGCCCCAAAACTTTTGTTAGACGACAAACTACAAGCAAAAGAAATTGCTGCGAAACTAGATAATCAACGAGATGAATGGATTACCACCAATTTAGACGGTTGGCTAAGTCTGCATAGATTTTATCCGGGTGTAGTAGAAAAAATCAAATTAACTCTTGACGGTGGAGTTAAGTTATATATTGTAACAACTAAAGAAGGGCGTTTTGTACAGCAGTTGTTGCAACAAGAAGGAGTTAATTTACCAGCAGCATCAATTTTTGGGAAGGAAGTCAAGCGTCCTAAATACGAAATTCTGCGAGAACTAAAGCAGGAAGCAGAAAACAAACCAGTTAGTCTTTGGTTTGTAGAAGATAGACTCAAGACATTGCAGTTAGTCCAACAGCAAACAGACCTTGAAGATGTGAAACTCTTCCTTGCAGACTGGGGTTATAATACCCACGCGGAACGGGAAGCTGCCCAAAATGATCCGCAAATTCATCTGTTATCATTGTCTCAATTTGCAAAAGATTTTTCTGCTTGGCTTTGAATATATTAAATACATTGCAATAATCTCTTGATGTCTTTACTCTAATAGGGTTTGTCATTGCCCAGATTTTTGTAATACTCAAATTGTTGCATTTACCGATATCCCGCCAGGAATTTCAGTTCCTGGCATAATCCAAGACAGTTCAAGTAGACTAAAATCATTTACTTAGCCGTCTGAAGATAACTTTAATTATTAGCTTTGAAATTTGTTCCGACACAAAATAGTGACGAAGCGTGACGAAGCGGGATATATAGCAAAGATTAGAAACTAAAAGCTTACGTTTTTCGATTTAGGTGAAATAATAATTCATAACTATTCACTCCTGACTTAGCACTTACTTTTATGCTTGACCTTACAAAATTGGCGCGACAAATGCAGGGTTTAAGTCAGCATCTTACTTTAGAAGCTGTTGCCAGTCGTCAGCGTTTAGAATTGGCACAACAACATCTCAAAAATGCTTACGAGTGTCAACAAGACTTAATTGATCGCCAGGAAAAATGGCGCGATCGCATTCTCTTTGCTAATGCTACCCCAATTGAACCGCTAGAAACCTGCATCGATATTCCGGTTCCTCCCAAAATCCATACTGTCATCGCTACCGATGGTTCGCAAATTGCCCCTAACCATCATGAAATTGCTTACTGTTATCTCCTAAATATTGGCAGAGTAGTTTTACACTACGGACAAAATCGCCATCCATTACTTGATAGTTTGCCAGAAGTATTTTACCGCCCAGAAGATTTATATATGTCTCGGCAGTGGGGAATTAGAACCGAAGAATGGATGAGTTTTCGCCGCACTGCTTCAGAAACAACGGTATTGGCAGAACTTGCATGTGCAGCAAAAGGGGAAGCACCAGCATTGGCGATGGTAGATGGTTCCCTAGTTTACTGGTTCTTAGAACAGTTGCCAATTGATGCACGCGATCGCATTTTACCCCCTATCCTCGAAGCTTGGCAGCAAATGCGTGATGCTCAAATTCCACTCATGGGCTATCTTAGCGCCTCTCGCAGCATCGAAACAATGAATTTTTTACGTTTGTTAGCTTGTCCTCATCCAGTGCCAGACTGTAAAACTTATTGCCCAAATCAGCTAGAAAAAGTAGCTTGTAAAATTTTTGAACAGTTGCGAGATACTTCTGTTTGGGCAACCCGACTCAAACCAGGACAACGTAGCACCCTTTGGCGCAGTAATTCCCCCATTCTTGAACTTTACGGAGACCAAAGCATTTACTTTTGCTATGTTCACGTTGGCACTGAAATCGCCCGAATCGAAGTTCCGGCATGGGTAGCAGAGAATGCAACCATGTTAGACCAAGCGCTGGGACTGATGCTAGCACAAGTCCAAAAAGGATATGGCTACCCAGTAGCGATCGCAGAAGCCCATAATCAAGCAGTGGTAAAAGGTGGCGATAGAACGCGTTTCTTTGCCCTCCTCGAACAACAAATGATTAAAGCTGGCCTAAAAAATGTGGGAACTTCCTACAAAGAAGCCAGAAAGCGCGGCAGTATTGCTTAGGAACTTTCAGAGCGATCTTATCGTTTGAATATACGGGTTTTGAAATTGGCGATCGTAGCCATCCCAGTTCATGATGTTTAGATTTATTCCTATTAGTAGCACTAACACGTTAACCAAGCTAGAGATAGCAAAATGGGCACGATACCCAGGCAAACAATCTTAAGCAGATTAAGGAATTGATACTGTTAGGCAAAAGGTGCTGTCATTACGTAACACTTCTTATCTCAATTTTAAATAAAAATGATTACTTTACACCTTTTTTGGGAAACCTTTATTTAATAGAGAATTAAGTCAGCAACTAGCTACCTTGTTCAGTAAAAACTAGTAGGTGATTATTGCCTCTGCTATCAAGTTTATTACGTATTTATTCGTAAAATAAATAATCTTTGTGGGAATTCATATTAAGTAGTGTCTAGCTCGATAATATCCCATTAAAGTGGTTATTAAATTTGCGGAAAACGTATTAACTTATTCTACTTGTAACCAAAAAGTACTTGTATTTAAACAATTGATGAAACTAGTAAAATCTGGGTACAAACAATCTGAAGAAAAATACTCTCGATTTTTCTCACTTTCTATAGATTTATTGTGTATTGCTAATTTTGACGGTTATTTTAAATATTTAAACCCAAAATGGACACAAACGCTAGGTTGGTCTGAGCAAGAACTCATTAGCAAACCCTTTATCGAATTTGTTCACCCTGATGACCGTGAATCTACTATTGTTGCAGCCCAAAAAATTACATTATCTGTAGATGCAATCAGCTTTGAGAATCGGTATCTTTGTCGAGATGGTACTTACAAATGGTTGTCATGGAATGCGACTGCCTTCAGCAGGGAAAAGTTGATTTATGCAGTAGCTCGTGACATTACCCTTAATAAACAGAATGAAATAGAGTTACACAATTCTATCCGAGAGCTAGAAGCTTTTAAATTTGCTTTAAATGCCCATTCACTAGTAGCGATTACTGATAAAACCGGAAGGATAACCTATGTAAATAAACAATTTTGTGAAATTTCTAAATATTCTAGAGAAGAACTTCTAGGACAAGATCATCGGATTATTAATTCTGGTCATCATACAAAGGAATTTTTTGCAAATTTATGGAAAACTATTGCTCAAGGAAAAATATGGAAAGGAGAAATTAAAAATAAAGCTAAGGATGGCAGTTTTTATTGGGTGGACACTTTGATTGCTCCAATGTTGAACCCAGATGGAAAACCCTATCAATATGTATCAATTCGTACAGATATCACACAGCGCAAGCTCTCAGAGTTAGCTTTATTGGAGCGATCGCGCTTGTCAGTTTTGAGTGCAGAAGTCAGTTTAGCTTTATCTCAAAGTGGCACGCTTCCAGAAATTCTGCAATCATGTACAAATACTATTTCCGAGTATCTTGATATCGCTTTTGTTTGTATTTGGACTTTTGAACGGCAGACAAACCAGCTACAATTACAGGCTGGCGTTCATTGCACAGATATTGCTTGTAGTGCTTTGAGCGATACTCAAGATTTCCCAGAGCAAATGATTTTAGTCAATAATATTATTGGCTTAATGATTCAAAACCATCAAGCCATTTTTAACGAAGAACTATCAATCAACAATTCAGATAAACTTGTCAACTCTACATTATCAATTTTAAGATTTTCTGCCTACCCTTTAATAATAGAGCAGCAATTAATTGGAATAATTGCTTTATTTAGCAAGCAATTATTTACTGAGCCAACTCATAATCTATTAAATTGGATTGCTAATAATATTGCTGTGGCTATTGACCGAATCTGGGCACGAGAAGAACTCCTCAGCCGTCGAGAAGCCTTACTACTGCGTCTAGCTAGCCAAATCCGCAGTTCTCTTGACCTAGATATGATCCTAGAAACTGCTGTTAATGAAATTCGCAGTTTATTGCAAATTGATCGTTGCTATTTTCTTTGTTACTTATCACACCCATCCCAGCCAAGCCTGACTATTACCTATGAAGCACGAAACCCTAAGCTCCCAACCATGTTAGGCAGTATTCCGCCGCAAAAAAGTACTTTTCTAACAAAAATACTTCTTTCTCAAGAGCTAATTTGCATCGACGATATTAATAGCAATTCAAATCTTAATGATGATATGCAAGAACTTTTAACTGAGTTTGGCATTACATCTCAACTACTGCTACCAGTTAAAAGCAATTCTGGTGAGATTGGAGCAATTGTTTGCAGTCATTGCAGTGGTCATCGCATTTGGAGCAACAGTGAAATTAGCCTGTTACAGGCGGTTTGCGATCAACTAGCGATCGCCATCGATCACGCACAACTTTATACCCAAAGTCGTGCTGCTACTTTAGCTGCTCAAACTCAAGCCGAAAAACTTACCGAAACTTTGCATAAATTGCAGCAAACTCAATCTCAACTGATCCAGAATGAAAAAATGTCTAGCTTGGGACAATTAGTAGCTGGAGTTGCTCATGAAATCAACAATCCAGTTAATTTTATTCACGGCAACTTAACCTATGCTAACGAATATTTTCAAGAGATGTTAACTTTATTGCACCTTTATCAGCAACATTATCCCAACCCCCAGCCAGAAATTCAAGATTTTGTTGAGAAGATTGATTTAGAATTTATTACTGATGATCTTTATAAGCTCCTATCTTCAATGAATATGGGTACTAATCGTATCCGTGAAATTGTTTTGGGATTGCGAAATTTTTCCCGCCATGATGAAGCAGATAAAAAACTAGTTGACATTCATGAAGGAATTGATAATACACTATTAATTTTGCATCATCGTTGGAAAAATAATGGTATCGGGCTAGATATATCGATTGTTAAAGAATATGGCAATTTGCCCTTAGTTGATTGCTATCCTGGGCAGCTTAATCAAGTATTTATGAATATTTTGACTAATGCAATTGATGCTTTAGAAGAATCAATGGTCAATTTAAAAACAATTCATAAACCGCAAATTACAATTCGTACTGAAATTTTAGACAGTAAATTTGTGGTCATCCGAATTGCTGATAATGGGTTAGGAATAGAGGAAGATATTAGAAACCGATTATTTGATCCCTTTTTCACAACAAAACAGGTGGGTAAGGGAACAGGGCTAGGACTGTCAATTAGCTACCAAATTGTAGTAGAAAAACATGGTGGGATTTTGAATTGTCTATCAGAACCAGGAAAAGGTACAGAATTCTGGATTAAAATTCCAATTTAAACAGGATTTAATCTTGACTTTATCCATTTTTTGGCAAAGTAATACTTCTACGGCAACATTGCACGATCGCTATTGCTGAAATCTCTGTGGGACACTAGTTTTGCTTTTTTAACTTCATCAATTATCTATGATGTGGAAAAACTATTTTCTAAAAGTCAGAGTTTTTGCCAGATAAAGAAATCCGAGTTGTTAATTTTGGATAAAGTCGAGCTTAGAGTAGAATCTTCATACTCAAATCCAACCACTTCGACTGAGTAATCGGCGCACTGCTAGAAATATAGTCAATACCCGTCTCTGCTACACCGCGAATAGTTTCCAAAGTCACATTCCCAGAAGCTTCAATTTTTACCCGGCTATCCTGCTGACGAATCAACTGCACTGCCTGACACATCATATCCAAAGGCATATTGTCTAACATAATAATGTCAGCATTGTGCTGCAAAGCTTCTTTTACCTGCTCTAAACTTTCCGTCTCCACCTCTATAGTCAAGGGATAAGGTATCTGAGAACGAATACGGGTAACTGCTTCTCTAATTCCCCCAGCCGCCGCAATGTGATTATCCTTAATCATCACTGCATCATCCAACCCCATGCGGTGATTAATCGCCCCACCCAAAGCAGTCGCGTATTTTTCCAACAGTCTCAACCCTGGTGTAGTTTTACGCGTATCGACCAACAGAGCAGGTAAATCAGCAATTTTCTCTACATATATATAAGTCAAGGAAGCAATGCCACTCAAGCGCATAGCTAAATTGAGTGCGGTGCGTTCGCCCATGAGCAGGGCATCGAGCGAACCATGAATTTCAGCTACTATTTGTCCAGATTCACACCATGTACCTTCAGGCGTAACCGCCACAAAGCTGACTTTTTCATTCAAAATCTGAAATACTCTAGCAGCAAGTGGTAAGCCAGCAATTATTCCAGAAGCTTTAGCTACCCATTGAGCCGAGCCGAGGGTGACATCTTGTAGGAGTAGAGAATTAGTAGTGCGATCGCCCCGGCCAATATCCTCCACCAACCAGCCATGCAACAGAGGATCTAAAACTAGCCTTGGCGGCAAAACAGCAGAATTGCTCACAAATCTATTGCTTCCTTAGAGACTTCCAAGAATACTATAGCCTAAAACCCTTATCCTTCAAGGCTTTCATAGAGACTCAGAAGGAGTCCAAAATAATATTGGAAAAAATAGTTGACACAATGAATTAGGTTCGCTATATTGAATAAGTGCCTGAAGCGGAGCGCGAAATCGCGACGCCAAAAGGTGAACCGAACCTTGAAAATATTATAGTTTGAAAGCGAAAAGACAGCAAGTAGTTTGCGTCAAGAAAATAAAGATAACTAAGCTGAAGTTAAAAAAGAGCAGCTATAGAGCTACAAACGCTTCAAAACGGAGAGTTTGATCCTGGCTCAGGATGAACGCTGGCGGTATGCTTAACAC
>NZ_JAYGHD010000307.1:0-43500 GCF_034932245.1 Nostoc sp. UHCC 0251 | reverse complement strand
TCCTTGTAGAGACGTAGCAGTGCTACGTCTCTACATCCAGATTCATACTTTAATTGAGCAACGCCAGAAATCTAGATAGCACTTAAAGGTGTTAAGCTGTCGCGCCTACAAGTTGCATTATCATCTTTTAGATAAAACCTGCAAACCCTCTCCCCTGCTCCTCTGCCCCTCTGCTGCCTCAAAGTGCAAATTAAAAGCACAACAGCTTACACATTCATGAGCCAGCGCTGTAGAAGGGTTTCCTATTGCAGGCGACTGGCATTCCCACACCTAAAGGACGCAAAACCCTGAAATCCCAAAAAGATTTCAGGGTTTTGCTAGTGGGCTTTCTGCTGTAATAGTTGTAAAGCATTACCATTTAGGGGGTTTACGTGCAGACTAAGGGACAGATGAGGTAATAAAGTATGTGTAGATAAAACAGCAAGTATGTTGAGGAAAAAATCTGTATGACAAGCTACCAAGAAACTCTAACTAATAACGAATCCATTAATGAGCTAATTGCCGAGACGGCAAGCATTAACCATGTGGAGGTAATTGAAAATGTCATTGACTCTTTAGAACAAGATGATAGTGCGATGGTTAGCCACACTCCAGAGGGTGGTTATCTCTGGAAGTTTAAGTATGGAAGTGTGGAAGTATTTGTCCAACTCAACGGGACAACCGATGAAGACACCATAACGGTTTGGTCTGCGGTGCTAAACTTACCTGCCAAAGATGAACCTAAATTGATGCGGTATCTTTTGGAGTTAAACTGCTCTAGTACTTTTGAAGCGCGTTTTGGTATCATTGAAAACCGAGTAGTTGTGATATCAACACGCACCTTAGCAGAGTTATCTCCTGGCGAAGTGTCTCGGCTCATTACCATTGTGGCAACGATCGCTGATAATAACGATGAACCTTTACAATCTGAATTTGGTGCGACTTGACTAATCGCTTCGCTTCAGTTAGGAGTTATAAGTGCTGAGTTATCTAAACTTTTTAATTTATAACTCCTAACTCCTATACAGACGCGATTCATCGCGTCTCTCCCAACTATTGAATTCTAAAGTGTGGCGACTAATTCCTTTGTTAGAGACAGACGGCAATGTGCAGATGGCGATTGACCGCTGGTTGCTAGAACAGCACTATTCGGGAAAGCATCCGCCAACTCTGCGCTTTTATACCTGGTCGCCACCTGCCATTTCTCTAGGCTATCATCAACGCCAATATCCTGAATATTGGCAACATTTAACTTGGCAAGGGCAAAAACTGGATTTAGTGCGGCGTCCTAGTGGTGGACGGGCGGTGTTACACCAAGGTGATTTAACTTACGCTGTAGTCACATCTGGACTGACGGGTAATCGCCTCCAAGTGTACGAAAAAATTTGTGAGTTTTTGATTCAAGGGTGGCGATCGCTTGGCGTAGAATTACATTATGGTATGGCTGGGCGAGGTTACATCCACAACCCTAACTGTTTTGGCACAGCCACTAGTGCAGATTTAGTTTTGCCAGATGGTGGCAAACTCATTGGTAGCGCTCAATTGCGACGTAGTGGGGCAATTTTGCAACATGGTTCCATCCGTTTGCAACCGGATGCTGAACTGTTTGCTCAAGTCTTTGGTGCAGAATCTTTTACAACTGTACAACTGTCTCAAAATCTGAATATTGAAAAGATTATTGCAGCTTTAATTACCGCAGCTAGTGATTGTTTTGATATGCAAATAGAATTGCAGCCCCTCTCACAATCTGAGTGGGAGGAAATTTTGGCGCAACTCTAGGAACTGGGAGTTTATCTCCCACTAGGCTGCGTTAGCGATAGCGTAACGCTAAACGGCAAAAATTTTGGGTAATAGATGATCGAATTTTTAATCCACTTCGTAAAACAAAATACAGTTTGATTGCTGATAATGCTGTACTAGAAGTGACGCTAACCTAATCCTCAAATGCTCAATGCAAAAGATGAGCCTACTTTCACAAGAAACAAGTTTATAAAATATTTAAAATTATTTTCCCATTATTCTCAATAATTAAATAATATAAAAAAAGCTTTAGCTTCTGTTAATCACTCGCGTTTAACTGTCTACATAATCAATCGTTTAGTAATTTATTATCTGTATTGCAGATAACATAAATATTTATGACTCTACACAAAATTTTTACACAAACATCTAATTTATTGAGTAAATTAATACCCAGCATGAACTGGCTTTTGGTAATAACTAGCGTATTAGCAGTGCTAATAGCTACACTTTATCCATTTAATTTTGATTTTTCAGGTAATCTATCTATACAAGCAATTATTAGCAATTTTGATAATGCTAGTTCTTTTGAAGACCTAGTAAATAATATTTTACTATTTATGCCTTTAGGCTTTAGTTCCAATGCTTTATTGCAAAAGATAAATATAAAACCAATAAGAAAATTTTTCACACTAATAATCATCAGTACTAGTCTATCAGTGACAGTTGAAATTCTGCAAATGTTTCTGCCTTCAAGATCACCTACTCCTGCTGATATTATTAACAATACTATAGGTGGAATTTTAGGTGGAATTTGCTTTTATATATGGAATTCCCAAAGCTTTATATATATATTGTCTTCTGTAGAAAATAGTAGATTAAAAAACTCTACCAAAAAAATATCATTATTGTTTTTGGGATATATACTTCTGTCATTTATAGTTTTAATACCCTGGCAAATTACGACAAATCTAAGCAATTGGAATTTAGCTTATCCACTATTAATTGGTAATGAGAAAACAGGTGATAAACCTTGGCAGGGATATATTACGGAGATTCACATTGCGGATAAAGCATTTCCTGAAAATGAGGTTTCGCAATTTTTTGATGGTAAAAAATACTTAGATATTATTGGAGATCATTTAATAGCTTCTTATAAATTAAGCGATCAAAGAGGTTATCAGGATCGTACTGGACAACTTCCTGAACTTTTGTCGCAAGGGCACTTAACAAATATTCAAGATGGGAAAAGTGTTGCTTTAAGTTCGAGCTATTGGTTAAAAACAGGAAATCCTACTACCTTTTTGACTAAAAAAATACGTAAAACATCTCAATTTACAATAATTACTACTATTGCTACGGCTGATACAACTCAAACAGGCCCTGCACGGATAATCTCACTTTCATCTGGTATTCTTCGTCGCAATTTTACATTAGGACAGCAGGGAAACAACCTGGATTTACGGATACGAACACCGATTACTGGAGAAAATGCAACAGATATAAAATTAAGTATTCCTGATATTTTTATAGACACTAACTTCCATGATATTGTTATTACTTATTCTCAAGGTAATATCCAAGTTTATTTAGATAAATTGCAAAAGTTTTACTTTTTTAATTTATTACAATTAATCCCAAAAGACCAAAAAGCATTTTACTATGCGCTAACTTTTATCCCTTTAGGTGTTTGTTTAACTTTTCTAACTATTCTGGCAAATAAAAAGTTAATGTTTTATAGATTTCTGCTACTAACCGGAATATTATTACCTTCTTTAATAGTAGAAAGTACTTTGGTAATTGGTTCTGGCAAGAGTATCAGCTTGACAAACATATTATTTGGTATATTCTTTACAAGTGGTACTATGCTGATATTAAGATTACGGGCTTCGGCGTTGGTTAAAAAAGCAGCTTTAAAATGAACTTTCTGCTATACACTAATTCTTTTTTTAAATTTCAGTAGACTGAAAAGTTCTGCGATCGCTTCGGGCAGGGCGTAGCCCATCGATCCTACAATTAGGTAAGCTACACAGAGCGTTTCAGGCTTTTTATGGATCACTTCGAGCAGGGCGTAGCCCATCGCTAAAAAATAGGAGTTTAAAATCTTTTATAGTTTATTGCAAATTGTAACGACGCTGTGATATGCTTGCGTTACGTTATAAACGTCCAATTATTCAATAGTAAGCAGGTTCGGGTAATGTCGCAGGTAACGATCTCTTCGGTAGCTTTAAATAGTTGGGATTGTCCGCCTTAAGGTGCAGCCTGAGCATTGCAGTAATTAAAAGTATTTGCAACTATTCGTATAGGAAAATACGCGAATTATAGTTCAGCCTGGGGATTTAGGTGCTACTAGTTTGTGTGAGCTATTCACCTATTAAGCGTTTTGCATACTGTCTTACTCTCCAATCAGTATGAAATAATTACTAATTCGTAATTAAAAGAGAATAAGCAACCACGCCAATTAAGAATTTAGTCGTCTACTATGCGGGAACGCTATTCGTAAAATGTCCCGTAGGGAAGGCGAACAATCAGTGGAGGGATAGAGCAACCACTGATGCAATTATGTAGACGCAGAGCTATTTTCCTCAAGATATTACGATTATTAATTACAGAATCATATTGGCGAGTGGGCTATTTTGAGTGTGAATTACACACTAAGAATTTTAATTGGATTAAGACGCTAGGAGGCAACTTGAACGGAACAATTATAAGGAGAGAGTGGTTTTTTAATACTCAGCGAGATATTATGGCTGGGGCTGTGGTGGGATTGGCTTTGATTCCAGAAGCAATCGCCTTTTCGATCATTGCCGGGGTTGATCCCAAAGTTGGGCTGTATGCCTCATTTATTATTGCAGTCATGACGGCGTTTTTAGGAGGTAGACCGGGGTCAATTTCTGCCGCCACAGGAGCGATGGCTCTATTGATGATTGATTTAGTTAAAGATCATGGCTTGCAGTATTTATTCGCCGCCACCTTGTTAACTGGGGTCTTTCAAGTTTTCTTTGGGGTGCTAAAACTGGGCCGCCAAATGAGATTTGTACCCAGAGCAGTGATGATTGGTTATATCAATGCATTGGCGGTATTAATTTTTCTCGCCCAGTTGCCCCAGCTAACAAATGTGCCGCCGACTGTATATGTGTTAACTATCCTTTCCTTGGGGATTATTTATATTCTGCCGCGTTTTACCAAAGCAATCCCTTCTCCTTTGGTGGCGCTGGCGGTAATGACGATCGCAGCGATCACGCTCAAACTTGAGGTTCCAACTGTTGGGGATATGGGAGAGTTACCAACTGCGTTACCGAGTTTTGCTCTGCCTCAAGTACCGTTGACTCTGGAAACATTGCAGATTATTCTGCCTTATTCTTTGACATTAGCGATCGTTGGATTGTTGGCTTCATTCTTAACCGCTTCATTAGTGGATGAACTTACAGATACCCCCAGCGATAAAAATCAAGAAGCCAAAGGACAAGGCATTGCAAATATCGTTACTGCCTTTTTTGGAGGTATGGCAGGGTGTGGCATGATTGGCCAATCGGTAATTAATGTCCAGTCTGGCGGACGGGGGAGGCTGTCAACCCTTGCAGCCGGGGTTTTCCTGTTATTTGCCATTTTGTTTTTGCAAGATTGGGTCAAGCTTATGCCGATGGCGGCATTAGTAGCCGTGATGATTATGGTATCAATCGGTACATTTCGCTGGTCATCCTTAAAAAATTTTCCCCGCATCCCCCGCACTGAAACCGCCGTTATGTTAACGACGATGTTTGTGACAATTTTCACCCGTAATTTTGCCCTTGGCGTGGTGACAGGCATCGTTATGAGTACCGTATTTTTCTCTAACAAGATTGCCCAGTTGGTATTTGTGGATAAAGTGTTGAGCCAAGATGGTTTGCATCGCATCTACAAAGTAGCCGGACAAATTTTCTTTTTATCAAGAGATGAGTTTCTAGAGTTTTTTGATTTTACAGAACTGGTAGAGCGCGTCACCATTGATCTAACTCATGCTCACCTGTGGGATCAAGGGGCAGTCGAGGTACTCAATAGAGCAGTATTAAAATTTCGCCGCAATGGCGCAGAAGTAGAACTAATCGGATTGAATGAAGCTAGTGCTACCTTGCTGAATAAATTAACTACCTCTTAAAGTCTGATCCTCTCGGCTTTAGGAGTTTTGTTTTGTCACTCTTTATCTTTCAACCCTTTAATTATCATGGGCTAAAACCGTAATGAAAAATATTTTACTTTGTACCGATGGTTCAGATTTTGCGGAAAATGTTTATCGATATGGGGCTTGGTTTGCTCTGCGATTTAATGCTCAAATTCATGTTTTATTTGTCACTGATATTCGCAGCCAAAAAGTAGTATCCACTGGGAACTTAAGTGGTAGTATTGGGCTTGGAGCTTCAGAGAAATTGCTTAATGAATTAGTAAATTTGGAACATGAAAAAGCCAAGCTAAACAATCAAAGAGCAAGATTGATTTTACAAAACGCAGCTGCCACCCTAAGAGAAGAAGGCGTAGAAGGTTTTAACGTCAAAAATAAAACAGGCTTCTTGGTAGATTGTTTTCATGAATTTGAAGAAAATTCAGACTTAATTGTTTTAGGTAAACGGGGAGAAGCCGCAGATTTTGCATCGGGACATTTAGGGTCAAATGTAGAGCGAATTGTTCGTAGCACAAAAAAACCATGTTTAGTAACTCCGCGTGAATATAAACCTATTGAAAGAGTTTTAGTTGCTTATGACGGCAGTTTAACAGGGAAGAAAAAACTACAATTTTTAATAAACTCATCTTGCTTTCAACAATTAGAAATACATCTATTGAAAGTAATTAAAAATGAGACATATTCCAGAGCGCAAAGTAGAGTTAATGAAGCTAGACAGATTTTAGAATCAGCAGGTTTTAATATTATTTATAGTATTAGAGAAGGTGAAGCAGAAGAGGTTATTAAGAAATATATTAATGAGCAAAATATCGACCTTTTATTGATGGGAGCGTATGGACATAGCCGCATCCGTAATTTAGTAATTGGTAGTACGACAGTTCAAATACTCAGAAGTAGTAATATTCCTGTCTTGTTGTTCCGTTAAGAGGTTGTTAATCAAAGTGATTTTTCATGACTTTAGGTTTTCATTAATCTCCCTGAGTCCCCCTTAGATAGACGATTTAACATAAAATATCTTGTTTTTGGGAATATATAGAGTTCTAGAAATAGATTCTGACTCAATTGAGATGAATTAATTGCAATTGTTTAATAGAGGAAAACCTTTCATGCAAATAACCAATCAAATCCATTTCCGTAACCTCCAAGGAGATATCCTTGGCGGCTTAACGGCGGCAGTAGTTGCCTTACCTATGGCATTAGCATTTGGTATTGCTTCTGGTGCGGGTGCTTCTGCGGGGTTATGGGGAGCAATCTTAGTCGGATTTTTTGCCGCTTTATTTGGTGGTACACCCAGCCTGATTTCTGAACCAACAGGCCCGATGACAGTAATTGTCACCGCAGTCATTACCGGACTTACAACGAATAATCCTGAAAATGGTCTGGCAATGTCATTTACCGTCATCATGATGGCAGGAGTAGTTCAAATCATCTTTGGGGTATTGCGATTAGGGCGGTATATTACGATGTTGCCCTATAACGTGATTTCTGGATTTATGACAGGAATCGGCGTAATTTTGATTTTTATGCAATTATCACCATTTTTAGGGCAAGAAACTCCTAAAGGTGGTGTCATTGGTGTTATCCAAAATTTACCGACTCTCATCACTAATATCAATCCTTGGGAAACTTTTTTAGGGGCAATCACCTTAGCAATTCTTTTCTTTTACCCTTCTAAACTTAAATTTGTCTTTTAAACTCATGGCTACGCACATCGATACAAAGCTAATGTAAAAGTTAGATTTAACGATCTAACTACGCCATCGAAGTGTCTTTTCTTTAATTGGATTAACGAAAGAACGCCTCTGCATTTGAGAACACGCAAATTCTGCTTTCAATCTATAGTACCAACGAGCTTGAGCATCAGCATCTCCAACTAAAGTTAAGGGTGAATTATATTTCAAGCCGATTTGTTGTTTAAGCAAAATTTCTCTATCTTGATTGAGAAAACTGCGCGTAAACCACAACATCAATGGCTGAAGAATAGGAAACCAAGGTAAAGTTGTGTAGAAGATAGTTGTTTCCTCAGTTTCAGTTTCGGAAATGGGAGTAATTGCTGTTAAGTTACAGACTAGATGTTTCTCGGTAGACACCTTCTCAATCCGAATTCCTGGCAAACGAAATGAGATTTCGATTTGTGGATTACCTCCAAGCAACCGATAGAAAAATGTTTGTTGTTCTAGTGGATGCTTCCGCATGGTAAAGCCGTACAAAGATGGTTCAAAAGTTTTGACTGCCTCCTTGAGTGTTTGTGGAGAACGCCACCACCACGCCTGATGAACGAAAGCAATATGAGCAGGATCGATCAATCCGAATACAGCATGATCGACATCACAGGGAAAGCGGATAGATTCAACGGCTTGGTGAGTTTGGTCGGCAAATTCAGGGATTCGTGGGATGTCTTCTAGTACTAAGGAAGTCTCATCATTTGACATATAAATCCAGATATTTCCTTGCGCCTCTTGTATTGGATAACTTTTCGTTTCACTTCTTTTAGCAAAGACTTTTCCTGAGCGATCGCGACTAAAAACAATTAGCTCGTTCAAGAGGGTTTTTGAAAGTATTTGTCCAGGTTTTAGCTGCTTACTCGGTAATGCATAGTACCAAGTATTTCTTAAAAACAAAGGTATTTTAGCCATCTGAGAATTTGGGTGAAAGTAATTGTCAGCTGAGTTGATGCGGTTAAAAATTTGATGAGCTTACGCAAAGCTGCACTAACCCTTCTCTGTTGTGGGCGGTAAAGCAATTGGACTTAACTCCAACTCTGGATGTTCACTCATGATTTGATCTAAATTCCACTGGTTTTTAAACAATAATACCGGACGCTCCCAACGGTCTTTGACCACAAAGGTGTTGAACAAACGACCTACTTTTTCGAGAACATCCCAGCCTCCCGTAACCCATCGTGCTACTGAATAAGGTAAAGTCTCTAGGTAAGTCTCTACTCCATACTCATTAACGAGACGAAACTGCACCACTTCAAATTGAAGTTGACCCACAGCAGCTAAAATTGGGTTGCGTTTACTCTCATCTGTGGAGTGTAAAATCTGCACTGCTCCCTCTTCTTGCAGTTCTGTAACCCCTTTGTTGAAATTCTTATATTTGGTGGGATCTGCATTCTTCAGGTAAGCAAATAACTCAGGGGAAAAAGAAGGAATACTGGGGTACACCAGCTTTTCACCTATATATACAGTATCTCCGATCGCAAATGTCCCCGGATTATTTAACCCTACTACATCCCCTGGATATGCGACTTCCACGGTATCTCGTTCTTGAGCAAATAACTTCTGGGGATGGGATAGGCGAATAGTTTTACCTGTACGAGCATGGTTTACCACCATGTCTTTTTCAAACTTACCAGAGCAGACACGCAAAAAAGCAATGCGATCGCGGTGTTTCGGGTTCATGTTGGCTTGCAACTTGAACACGAACCCAGAAAATTCTGGATAAGTTGGCGCAATTTCACCCTTATTACTTTTGTGAGGAGTTGGCTTGAGTCCATATTCCAAAAATGACTCTAGAAATAACTCCACACCAAAGTTGTTCATAGCACTGCCAAAAAACACCGGGGTCATTTTACCTTGATGTACCGCTTCTAAGTCGAAGGTTGAACCTAACCCATCGAGAATTTCTATGTCTTCTTTGAGTTGGTAGTATAACTCTGGCTCTAAAAGTGACTCAATTCTCGGATCTTCTCAGGTCAGAGGAGTGAATTTTTCTTGGGCTACAGTGGCTCACGGCTCAAAGATACAAACTTGTTTCAAGGTCTTTTCATAATTATACAGGACTTACGCAACTGGCACAGTCCGAACTGACAAAACAGCGCAAGCGATCGATTTGCACCTGAATTTCTGATTATGCGTGGGGTTGACTGGATTTTGGACTGTAGGCGATTATCTCAGTTATTCCAGCAAACATGCAAGGCATTTTTTCTACATACCAATTAAAAAGCGCCTGGGAGTGTTACCGTGTTTCCACCCCAGACGCTTTTTATTTTTAACTTGCTCCTCACACAAGTAAATAGTATCACTGCTTCAATTAAAAGGCGAGTATATTGAGTGACACTTTCAAAACTGTACCGCCAATTTAAGCAATTACTGCTAAAAACACGTTGGGCATATATTTATCATACGTGTCAACTTAAGTTTAGAAGCTTACAGCGCCAGTCTTTTGGGTTTGCTCGACAATCCTATAAACTTTTGCTCCTCCTTTTTAAGGCAGGGCTGTTTCACGCCACAAGAATAAGAAGTTTGTCAATATCGTGAGAGATAAATCTTTGGGCAGTTGTGATGGAACTATAAATAACCATTTCGACGAAGTATATTGAGTGCAATCGCTCTGATGAGCAAAATGCTAATGGCGACCGCCGTGTTTTCCAAGTTTATCTAGAAACTCTGTTTCTTCGCGGTTAATGCTATTCCTTAGACAGACAGTAAATGCGAGCATTGCATCTATATTACTAAGCCACGAACTGAATCACACCCCATTGTCCATTGGTTAACCAAGAATGGTCAGATTTTGCTACTTTCTTAATAACCTCAGATTTTAAACCTACTGCTACTTCCGACTTCAGGGTGCGTAATGTACTATTGGTGTAGGGAAGTAGCAGACTATATCTGCAAAGCTGTGTCTAGACCAAGAAACCAGGTATCCGCTCAATAAATCGGGGCGAACTACCAGTTCAGGAACGAGTTTACGCCATTTGAGCCTTGTCACTGATCGATTTACCCCGAATTATTGAGCGGTTACGAAACCAGTCTAAGTAGATGCTGCATTTATTTGAACTACCTATCTAGGGTTTCTCCCCGCTGGCAGGGCTACTCATAGATGACACCTCTGCCAGCGAATATCTCTGAATCAAACTTATAACCGAGGGGATTGATATGGCAGACATTATTGGAGACAACAGGAATAACACTCTAATTGGCACGTTTGAGAATGACGCTATCCTTGGTCTGGGCGGTGATGATAACCTCTTTGGTCGGGGCGGCAATGATGACCTCTTGGGTGGGGCTGGCAATGACTCGCTTAATGGCGAGGATGGCAATGACCTTCTCAATGGTGAGGACGGCGAGAACACCCTGCTTGGTGGGTTCGGCGATGATGTCCTCCTTGGTGGAGTTGGCAATGACCTTCTCGATGGCGAGGAGGATGACGATCAGCTCCTTGGCAAAGGCGGTGACGACACCCTGCTTGGTGGGTTCGGTAATGATGCTTTCCTTGGTGGAGTTGGCAATGACCTTCTCGAAGGCGGGGACGGAAATGACCGACTCGCTGGAGAAGACGGTAACGACCAACTCTTTGGCGGGGAAGGGTTTGACACTCTCAATGGCGGGGCTGGCGATGACCAGATTGATGGCGAGGATGGCAATGACAGCTTGATTGGTCAGGTTGGCGATGATGTCCTCCTTGGCGGGGCTGGCAATGACCGACTCGAAGCAGGGGACGGGGATGACCAAATCTTTGGTGGGACTGGCAATGATACTGCTGACTATTCAAATACCACTGCTGGTGTCACCGTTAACCTAGCGACTGGAACTGCCAGTGGAGGGGCTGGGAATGATGTCCTATTTAATATCGAACAAGTCTTTGGTTCTGGTTTCAACGATTCCCTAACTGGCGGGCGCGGTAATGACACCCTCTTTGGTAGAGGTGGCAAGGACCTGCTTGATGGTGGAGTTGGCAATGACCTGCTTGATGGCGAGGAAGGCAACGATATTGTCCGTGGTGGGGCTGGCGATGACACCTTGCGTGGTGGGACTGGCAATAACCGACTCTTGGGTGGAGCTGGTGTTGATACTGCTGATTATTTCAGTGCCACTGCCGGAGTTACGATTAACCTTGCTACTGGAACCGCTACAGGGCAGGGCAGGAATGATGTCCTGTTGGAGATTGAAAGAATCGTTGGTTCTAGGTTCAATGACACCCTCTTTGGCGGAGCTGGCAATGACTTCTTCCTCAGTGGTGGGGACGGGAATGACTCTGTCAATGGTGGGGCTGGTAATGACCGCCTCTTTGGCGATAACGGCAATGACACCCTCCTTGGCGGGACTAACGACGACTTTATCAATGGCGGGAACGGCAATGACTCCCTGCTTGGCGGTAGCGGCATTGACATCCTGCTTGGTGGGGCTGGCAATGACCAACTCCAAGGTGGGGACGGGAGTGACACTCTCATTAGTAGAGAAGGTAATGATACCCTGCTAGGCGGCAGCGGCAATGACATTCTGCTTGGTGGAGACGGGGATGACCAACTCCTTGGTGGAGGCGGGGATGACCAACTCTTTGGTGGGACTGGCATTGATACTGCTGATTATTTAAATGCCACTGCCGGAGTCACCGTTGATCTTAGCACTGGAACTGCCAGTGGAGGAGATGGGAATGATGTCCTGTTCAATATCGAGCAAGTCTTTGGTTCTAGTTTTAACGACTTCCTGATTGGAGGAGGCAGCAGTGATACCCTCTTTGGCAGAGGCGGCAATGACACCTTGCTTGGTGGGGATGGCGATGACTTTCTTGATGGTCAGGAAGGTAATGACCTCATCTTGGGCGAGGATGGGAATGACAGCCTGTTTGGCGGGGCTGGCAATGACCAAATCGAAGGAGGAGAAGGCGATGACACCCTCCGTGGCGGGGTCGGCAATGACTCTCTCCTTGGAGGGCCTGGAAATGATGTTCTCATAGGCGTTGATACTAACGGTTCTGATTCTTTTGGATTAGGGGAGGTTGATACCCTAACTGGAGGGCCTGGAGAAGATCAGTTCTTACTTGGAGATGCTACTAATGTCTTTTATGACGATAACAACAGTGGAAGTAGTGGTTTTGCAGACTATGCTACCGTCCGTGGCTTCAACTCCAACGAGGATACAATCCAGATAAAAGGAACACTGGGAGACTATCGCTTGCAGACTGTGGGAGCCAATACAAGGGTATTTCTGGACAAATCAGGGGGAGAGCTAGATGAACTCGTTGGTGTTGTGCAAGCGTCGTCTCTGAGGCTTGATAGTGACGACTTCCTGTTCTACGAAGAAGAAGATGCTCGACAAGGGACAAACAACACACTAGCTACTGCTGAGGAGCTAGGTACTTTAACATCAGGTTCAGAAGTTAATACCTCTGCTCAACTGGCAACACTTCCAGGGAACAATCCTGATTTCGACTTTTTCACATTTTCTTTAGGTAACCCAGGAACTGTGACTATCAGCACGCCGAATTACAGTGGTACCTTTCCAGTTCTCGGCCTATTTAATAGTGCTGGGAACTTACAGAGTTCCAGTACTTCTCAATCAATCACCGCTTCACTAGGGGCAGGTACTTACTCCATCTCAGTAAGTGATTTTGATTACTTCCCTCAAAATGGCGGAACTTTCAGTTCTAGCTTTTTTGACCCTGGTTCTTATACGCTAGGAGTCACTGTAGCCTAAAGACAAATAGGACTAAGAAAATCGGAAACAGTTGCCAATTAAGACGTTTGCAGTTGTTTACGTAATTCTTGTCGAGGTTTTGTCTTGAAGGGGTAAGCTTTGGGGCGGCGTTTATGAACTCGTGGTTCCCTGCGTGCGGGACGGTCAGTAACGACTTTGTGAACGATAATTTTGATTGTTCTGCTCATCCATCATTACTATCCGCTCAATAAATCGGGGCGAACTACCAGTTCAGGAACGAGTTTACGCTATTTGAGCCTTGTCACTGAGCGATTTACCCCGGATTATTGAGCGGTTACCATCATTACTACCTTTTATTTGCGTAGGAACACATAAGGTAATTTCTAGCAAGAATTTAGGAGTCAGAATTCAGGAGTCAGAAAACTTAAAGCAATAGCAAGAGGGTGCAATACTATTTTCTTTTGACTTTTTGGCACAGAAATACTTAATGTTTGCAAGAATAAATTAGCCTAACCTTTTAAACATTTAAAACGAGTTAATCTTAGGACTAGTTGACAACAGGAAGTTTTGAAAGAGGTTGCCAGACGATAAGATGTGCGGATCATATCTAAGGCAGAGTATGGGACACGGAGTCGAAGTGGGCAGAACACGGGGAGATATAACCAGTAATAAGCCTTCTTCAAGTCATTCCACTTTGAGCAGGGTTCAAGATGTAAAAAATCTGAAATGTCTACAACTAATCCTCTACCTTTGTGCATCATAACATTACGCCCGTGAACATCATGAGGGTGGAGGGAGCAACGTCGGGCATAGTCAAGAGCTTCATCGATGTCTCTTATCACCTGCTTGGGAATCGGTAAACCTAAGTGCATACAATCGTACAAAGTTGTTCCATAAAGCCGTTTCAAAATTAGAAAGCTATCTTTGGCGTACAAACACTCAGAAAATGCCGGATGAGAACCTAGACGACGATAGACTTCTACTTCCTCTTCAAAGCCTGGTCGTCCTGGGGCATAAATTTTAACTACACACTCAGGGCAATCGGGGTGATAAACTACTGCGGCGTAATTTCCTTTACCAAGCAGCCGCCAGGGTTGTGGAAGATAGCTGACCTGAATGGGATTACGGGGATTGACACTTTCAATTTGTAATCTAGGCAGTAGTTGCTGATAAATGCTTTTGACTAACTGTTCTGGGAGCAATTTGTCCATACAGGATAAGTATCTGACACCAAAGAACAAGATAAACTACTTGATTGATCTCAACTATTACGGCAACAGTTGAAATTGAGCTTAATTTTGAAATGGCAATCCCTGCTATTATGATTCCCAAAAATAAAAGTGTGAGCGCTCACATCTGAAATCGCTTTTTAGCGCTGTAGCAATTTCTTTCCAATTGTCTGGATATACACCCTGACTCATGACGATGTATTTTTGCAATCTATAGTGACTTATCAATCAACAAAGCTTATCTTAAAATCGACTAAGTTAAAAGTATTGTTCCTATAAGAATTTTTCGCCAATGAACATAGATATTCTTCTAGCTTTCAGACCCGATGCCATTGCTGTTGTGAGGTGTAGATAGTTGAGTGCGGTTAAGATTGTTCTTTGCAAGAGTTCTAATGAATAGCATGAGTAACTTTGTAAAACCACCCGAAAGACAAAAAACGATGCGACTGCATGATAATCGTAGCCTTGTATGGTACGAATGGGGGCCTGTTGATGGTATTCCGGTTTTATTTTGCACTGGGGCTGGAATGAGCGGAACGCTCGGTTTTGGTATGAACTGTCTGGCAGAACTCGGCTTAAAACTGATTGCAATTGACCGTCCTGGCTTAGGTTTGTCTGACCCACACCCTAACAAAACCTTTGCTTCTTGGGTAGATGGATACTAATATACATAGGTTATATTGCAAAAATTTATCTTAGTGCCATTCTTCAACTTAAGTACAATTGTTAGAGATTACAACATCTATCAAAGGGTAGATGTTGTAATCTAACCTAAATGATAGTTTTTAAATGTTACATTTTACTGAATAAAACTTGCTTTCGATACAAATTCAGCAATATTTGTAAAGTTCTTTTAAAACTTGCATAAATCTTAAATTAAACTCTGAGAAATCTTCAGAAGGCATTCTTTACTCGCTCCCCAGTGAGTAGTGTAAGAGCTTGCCTTTGGCGAGTACTGAATTCCAAAGAGACACGCCGGAGGCGATCAGGTCATCAGATCTTAACTTTTTAGATGTTGTTAGCGCTGATTCCATCTTTAACTGGCTTTTGAGCCAAATTAATGATCGCGCAGAACACTACCTTTACAAGGGAGTTATGGGCTTTTGCCTTAAAAAATAGGTACTGATAATTTATGAATCAGCACAAGCCAAAACGTAATCGTGGCGTTATACTGACTCGTGAAGGCTGGCAAAAGTTTCAGAGGGCGAAACTTGAAGCGGAACTTCGAGAGAAATCTGGCTCTAAGTATAGCCTGGAAGAAATAAGTGAACGCGCTGGATTAACTTCAAATACACTCGCCAAGATACTTGCTAACCAAGAAGGAGTTGATAAACGAACACTTGTTTATTTATTCATGGCATTTAACTTAGAGCTAAGTTCCCAGGACTATTCCAAGTTAAATCTTGATTTAGCAATACTTCAAGACTTGAACTTTCCGAAGCGAGTTGATTGGGGAGAGATGGTAGATGTATCTCTTTTTTATGGACGCACAGCTGAACTAGCTCTTTTGGAGCAATGGCTTATCCAAGAACGCTGTCGAGTAGTGGCGCTGTTGGGAATGGGAGGAATCGGTAAAACCTCTCTGGCTGCCAAGTTAGCACAAAAAGTTCAAGGATGTTTTGACTACGTTATTTGGCGATCGCTCTACAATGCTCCCTCACCTCTTGACCTTTTAGCTAACTTAATTCAATTTCTATCTAACGAGGAGATTTTAGAAACTGACTTACCAAAAAGTGTAGACGGCAGAATATCACAACTAATTAAATATTTGCAACAACACCATTGTCTTATCGTCCTTGATAATGTTGAGACTATTTTGCAAACAGGCACTTATGCTGGATGCTATCGAGAAGGCTATGAGGATTATAGCCTTCTCATCAGACGGTTGGGAAAAGTTCCTTATAATAGCTGCTTATTGCTGACTTCTCGCGAAAAACCCAAAGACGTGGCGTTAGAAGAAGGACAAGCATTGCCTGTTCGTTCATTACAACTTAGAGGTTTGAAAGAGGAAGAAGGAAAAAAACTTTTTCATCTCAAAGGTCTGTCTGGAGAAGAGTCCAATGAGAAAGTACTGATTGAGCGTTATTCTGGTAATCCATTGGCTTTGAAGATAGTTGCAACGACTATTCAAGATGTTTTTAATGGGAATATTTCTGAATTTTTAAACCAAAAATCCGGAGTTTTTGGCGATATACATGCTGTTTTAGAGCAGCAGTTTGAGCGCTTATCTAATTTAGAGCATGTGGTAATGTATTGGCTGGCAATTAATTGCCAGTCAATTACACTCTACGAATTGCAAGATGATTTCATGTCATTAGTAACATCAAACAAATTATTAGAAGCTTTAGAGTCTCTGGTAAGGCGAAATTTGATTGACAAGTTTCAGTCAACGCTAAGTGAAAAAAGTGGCTTCCTCTTCACATTACATCCTGTACTAATGGAGTATGTGACTAGCAAAGTAATTAAACAAACTTCTCAAGAGATTGCAAGCCAGGAATTTGTCCTTCTCAAGTATTATGCTTTGAGTAAAGCTCAGTCCAAAGACTACATTAGAGAAGCTCAAATACGTTTACTTATCAAACCAGTTATAGATGAACTTCTCACTATTTTTAAAACTACAAGCAACTTAGAAAATCATTTGAATGAAATTCTAGTAAAGCTGCGAGGAGGATCTATACTAGAAATTGGATATACCAGCGGAAATATCTTCAACTTACTTTGTCAGCTAAAAAGCGATTTAAGAGGTTATGATTTTTCTAACCTAAGCATTTGGCAAGTAGATATGCGAAGTGTAAATTTACCTCAAGTGAATTTACAAAATACTAATCTATCGAAATCGGTTTTTACTAAAAACTTCAATAGAATTTCTGCGGTAACATTCAGCCCTAATGGAAAAGTGTTAGCGACGAGTGACGCAAATGGCAAGATTTGCTTGTGGCGAGACTTTGCTGAAAGCGAACATCTTTTGACCTGTTTAGGACATATTGATTGGGTTGGAGCGATCGCCTTCAGTCCGAATAGTAGCACTCTTTGCAGTGGGGGTACTGACCAGAATATAAAATTGTGGGATGTTAACACAGGTGGATGCCTGAAAAATTTAACGGGACATCCTGAGGGGGTACGAACTGTTGCCTTTAGTCCTGAAGGTAATATTCTAGCTTCTGGCAGCGATGATCAAACAGTACGTTTATGGAGTGTCATCACTGGTCAATGCTACAAAATTTTACCGGAACATACTGGTCCAGTATTATCAGTCATTTTTAATGTAAAAGGTAATATTTTAGCCAGCGCTAGTAGTGATAAAAGTGTGAAGTTATGGAATTTTCTAACAGGAGAATGCGTCAAAACTTTGCAGGGACATACCAGTTCGGTTTGGTCAATTGCTTTTAGTCCAGATGGTCAAACCTTGGTTAGTGGTGGTGATGACCACACTGTGAAACTCTGGAATATCTCGGATGGTAAGTGCTTCAGAACTTGCCAAGGACATAGTGATAGGATTAGGTCTGTCGCCTATGCTCCTAGAGGTAATATCGTAGCTAGTGCCAGTGATGACCAAACTGTAAAGCTTTGGAATATTAGTACAGGAGAATGTGTCAAAACTTTCCAGGGACATACAAGTTCGGTTTGGTCAATTGCTTTTAGTCCGGATGGTCAAACCTTGGTTAGTGGTGGTGACGACCAAACTGTAAGGTTCTGGGATGTTTGCACAGGTCAAGCCTTAAGAATCTTGCAAGGATACAGTAACGGGGTGTGGTCTGTTGCTTTTGCTCCTAATGGTCAGACCATAATTAGCAGTAGTGATGACCAAACTATAAAGCTGTGGGATGTTGCGGATGGAAAGTCCTACAAAACTTTGCGGGGACACTCTAATCGAGTCCGAACCGTTGCCTTCAGTCCTCAAAGTAATATCTTGGCAAGTGGCAGTTATGATCATCTCGTAAGGCTGTGGGATAGTGGCACCTACCAATGCTGCAATATCTTACGAGGGCATACCGGCTGGGTAAAGTCAGTTGCCTTTGCTCCTGGAGGTAAGATTCTGGCCAGTGGCAGTGATGACAAAACTGTGAGGCTATGGGACGTCAACACTGGTAAAGTCTTGAATATCTTGGAACATAGTCATGGAATATGGTCTGTTGCTTTCAGTCCTGAAGGTAAGATTCTGGCCAGTGGCAGTGATGACCAAACAGTTAAGCTCTGGAATATTAGCACAGGTGAATGTCTCAAAACTATGTTAGGGCATACAAGTTGGGTATTGTCTGTGGCTTTTAGTCCTGAAGGTAATATTCTGGCCAGTAGCAGTAAAGATAAAACAGTGAAGCTCTGGGATGTTAGCACCGGCAAATGTCTCAAAACTATGTTGGGACACACAAGTTGGGTATTGTCTGTTGCTTTTAGTCCTGAAGGTAAACTCTTGGCTAGCAGTAGCGTAGATCAAACTATCAGGTTGTGGGATATCCAATCTGGTCAATGTATTAAAACTTTACATGGCCATACCCACTGGATCAGGTCAGTTGCCTTTAGTCCAGATAGTCAAACCCTGGTAAGTGGTAGCGAAGATGAAACTGTTAAATTATGGGATGTTTTGACAGGTGAGTGCCTAAAAACTTTAATAAACGAAAGACCTTACGAGGGAATGAATATTACTGGTGTTACAGGTTTAACTCAAGCAACTCTTGCTTCTTTAAAAGTTCTAGGAGCAATTGAGAATTAATCTCCTTAGTTTTACTTCGCTTCTATTTTGTTTTGAGCTTGGAGAGAAGAGGTGATTTTTAATCAGGAGAGTTTTGATTTTAGTCGTTGCATTGAAGTAGAAGGCAGCTAAGTTGGATGTAAAAGCTACTCATCAACCTGATTTCACTGATTGGTATTTTATCGGGAAAGGCAGAGGGCAGGAGGCTCAGTTGGCAGAAGGGAATTCTGACTTGTGTCAAGAAGCCCGTGACAATCATGGAACAAGGGTTTAAGACCCCCACCAAATTTTCAATTTGGTGGACTCAATTAAGTACGGTGTTGAATCCCCTACAAAACATTGAACCTTCTCGCAAGGGGAGACGCGAAGCGCGATCTGCCTTCTGCCCTCTGCCTCCTGCCTTCTTCAAGTTTAATTATATCTACTTAATTATATAAAAATTCTAAATAAAATATGGGCATGATAGTTATCAACTATTTTTTCACAACTTAAATAGTTTTGCTGTAAAAAATTACAAAATGTTGAAAAATTTTTAAACTATAGCGTATTTGACTTTCATCATTTGTGGGTTTAATCACCTATGTGGAAGATTTAGCTATGAAAAATTAGATGTGGAATAATTTCCTTTTAGCTATGGGTTTCCAAACTTCTGGACAACTTGAGTTACTGTCTAAACATTTTTAAGTGAGCATACCATCTTTCAAATTAGATCGCTCTTTGTTCGCTACATTTTCTCACAATGCTCCTCCCAAATTATTTTCTCATTCAATGTAAACTTAATTATTAAATTAACAGCATTGTTTCGGGGTATTGTCATTGACTTTTAATGAATTTTCAAGTATTATCCTATAGAAGCTACTAATTACAAACATGAGTCTAAAGTTAGAGATATAGTATGATATTTACTCTCGTGAGAGTAAATATCTGCTAACTTACCTAATGGATATTTATTTAGATGAATCAACTTTTAGCTTGCTCATAATAAATTTGTTGCTAAATAATGATTGGACAGACAAAAAGCATTTTTTTTAAAGCTTTTGATTAGCAAAATCGGATTTTAAAAATATTTGTCATGACTGGTTTTTACCAATCATTCATCTTATTTAGCAACAAATATAAATTATTAACAATCCCCTTCTATACACGCAAGCAGTAGGAGCTTATTACTCCAAATAAAATTCTTGTTAAAAAATTATGAAACCGGAGAAACTCAAACGCAATCGTGGATTTATACTGACTCGCGAAGGCTGGCAAAAGCTTCAGAATGCCAAACTTGAGTGGGAATTTAGAGAAAACAATGGCTCCAAGTGTACTCTAGAAGAATTAAGTGAACAGATTGGGATTACTAGTGTCACTTTTAGGAAAGTACTCACTCGTGAAGCCAAGGTTGACAAACGGACGCTTGTTAGTTTGTTTATGATGTTTAATCTAGAACTAGATCAAAACGATTATATAAGCCCAGACTCTGATTTAAAGGGGCAAGAAGACTTGAAAAACCCCAAACGTGTTGATTGGGGAGAGATGGTGGATGTATCTGTTTTCTATGGACGTACAGCCGAGCTGGCTCTGTTAGAGGAATGGCTCATCCAAGAACGCTGTCGAGTGATGGCGCTGTTGGGAATGGGAGGAATCGGTAAAACCTCTCTGGCTGCCAAGTTAGCACAAAAGGTTCAAGGATGCTTTGAGTACGTTATTTGGCGATCGCTCTACAATGCTCCCCCACTTTTTGACCTTTTAGCTAACTTAATTCAATTTTTATCTAATGAGGAGATTTTAGAAACTGACTTACCAAAAAGTGTAGATGGTAGAATATCACAACTAATTAAATATTTGCAACAACAGCGCTGTCTCATCATCTTAGATAATGTTGAGACTATTTTGCAAACAGGCGCTTATGCTGGATGCTATCGAGAAGGCTATGAGGATTATGGCTTACTGATAAAACGGCTAGGGCAAGTTATTCATCGAAGCTCTTTAGTGCTGACTTCCCGAGAAAAACCTAAAGACGTAGCTTCATTGACAGGAGAAGCGCTGGCTGTACGCTCATTACAACTCAGTGGTTTAGAAGTAGTAGCAGGGCAGAAAATCTTTGAAGCCAAGGGTTTTTCTGGCTCAGAGTCAGAATTACCAAGGGTAGTTGAGCGTTATGCAGGCAATGCCCTAGCTTTGAAGATAGTGGCGACAACGATACAAGATGTTTTTGATGGTAATGTTGCTCAATTTCTGCAACATTACACGGCTGTTTTTGGCAGCATTCGGGATCTGCTAGACCAGCAGTTTTCACGTTTGGCAAATTTAGAGAAAGATATAATGTACTGGCTAGCAATCAATCGTGAGCCAGTTTCGCTATCAGAAATACGAGGAGATATCGTATCACCAATACCAGCAGAAAAATTACTGGAGGCTTTGGAATCTTTGGTAAGGCGCTCCTTGGTTGAAAAAAGCACAGCACTCTTCACGCTACAACCTGTAGTCATGGAGTATGTGACTCAGCAATTGATAGAGCAAGTTTGTGAGGAAATTGTTACTCAAAATATTAATTTGTTTAGGTGTCATACTTTGATGAAGGCAACGGCGAAAGACTATGTTAGGGAGACTCAAATTCGGCTCATCATTGAGCCAGTTATAGATGGGTTATTCGCTGTTTTGAGAAGCAAAAAAAACCTTGAAAATCAGCTAATCCAAATTCTAGCAAGCCTACGAGAGACATCACCGCTAGAACAAAGTTATACAGCTGGGAATATTCTCAATTTGCTTTGTCATTTAGAGACTGATATCAGTGGCTATGATTTTTCTAATCTGAGTATTTGGCAAGCAGACTTGCGGTCTTTTAAATTGCACGATGTAAATTTCCAAAACGCCAATTTTAATAAGTCTATTTTTGCTGAAACCTTCGGCGGCGTGCTGTCAGTAGCATTTAGTCCTAATGGCAAACTTTTAGCTATAGGTGATACTAATGGTGAGATTCACTTGCGGCAGCTTGCAGATGGCATACAAGTCCTCATCTGTAAAGGACATAGTAGCTGGGTTATATCACTTGCTTTTAGTCCAGATGGTAAAACTCTTGCCAGCAGCAGTGGTGATTACACTTTGAAGTTGTGGGATATTGATACAGGTCAATGCCTGCAAACTTTGCAAGGACATGAGCAAGAGGTTTGGTCAGTTGCTTTTAGTCCAGATGGTACTACGCTAGCGAGTGCCAGTGATGACCAGATGGTGAAATTATGGAATATTAGTACTGGAAAATGTCTCAAAACCTTGCAGGGACACACAAGTTGGGTACACTCGGTTGCTTTTAGCTCAGATGGACAGATGCTAGTAAGTGGTAGTGATGACCATACTGTGAAGTTATGGAATATCAACACAGGTGAATGCCTTAAAACGTTCCAAGGACATTGTGATGGAATACGGTCGATTGCTGTTAGTCCAGATGGACAGATGCTAGCAAGTAGCAGTGAAGACCATACGGTGAAGTTATGGAATCTTAGTACTGGGAAATGTCTCAAAACTTTGCAGGGACATTCCAATGAAATATATTCAGTTGCCTTTAGTCCCCAAAGCAATCTGCTGGCTAGTGGCAGTCATGACCGAACTGTGAAGTTATGGGATATCAGTACTGGTGAATGCCTCAGAACCTTTCAGGGACATTCCAGTTGGGTATATTCAGTTGCCTTTAGTCCACAGGGCGAACTCCTGGCTAGTGGCAGTTATGATCAAACGGCAAGGTTATGGAGTGTTCACACTGGTCAATGCTTCAAAACATTTAAAGGGTATACTGATCAAATACTCTCAGTTGCCTTTAGTCCGGATGGGCAAATGCTGGCTAGTGGTAGTCACGACTCTTCAGTAAGGCTGTGGAATGTCAGCACAGGTCAAGTCTTGAGAAATTTTCAGGGGCATGGTGCAGCCGTCTGGTCAGTTGCTTTCTGTCCTGATGGTCAAACACTCGCTAGTGGCAGTGAAGATCAAACAGTCAGGTTGTGGAATGCCAGCACAGGTCAAGCCTTAGAAACTTTTCAGGGACATCGTGCTCTAGTCTGGTCAGTTGCTTTCTCTCCTGATGGTCAAACACTTGCTAGTGGCAGTGAAGATCAAACAGTCAGGTTGTGGGATGTCAATACTGGTAAAATTTTGAGGATTCTTGAGGGACATCATGCAGCAGTTTGGTCAGTTGCCTTTAGTTTACAGGGCGGTCTCTTGGCTAGCGGCAGTCATGACCAGACGGTAAAGTTATGGGATGTTAGTAGTGGTAATTGTAAAAGAATATTGGAAGGGCATAAGGCTTGGGTTTGGTCAGTTGCATTCAGTCCAGATGGCAAATTACTGGCAAGTACTAGCCCTGATAAAACAATCAGATTGTGGAATGTTCACACTAATGAATGCGTTAAAGTTTTGCAGGTAGATACAGGTTGGTTACAGTTAGCTGCTTTTAGTCCAGATAGTAGGATACTAGCTTGTTGCAACCAAGATTTCACTGTTCAATTATGGGATGTTAGTATGGGACGATGCCTCAGAACTTTGCAAGGACATACAGGCAGGGTTTGGTCAATTGCTTTTAATCCTGATAATCGAACTTTGGCTAGCAGTGGTGAGGATGAGACTATTAGGCTATGGGATATAACAACAGGTAATTGCTCAAAAACGCTCAAAGCAGAGAAACCTTATGAGCAAATGAATATTAAAAAAGTTACAGGTCTAAATACAGCGACTATTGCTACATTGAAATTATTAGGAGCAGTTGCTTAAAAAAGCTTATCGTACCCATCCATGAGAGGTTAAGATAAAGCATATTTTGTCAATCAGTTACAATACTCAAAATAGGTTTATTGATAATGATAATCGTATATGTAATAGGGTATGAAACCCACATTCCGCAGTTTAGTTAAGAACAATACTGCTGCCAATTTACGAGGGTTAAACACCTGTAGAAAGGGGATGAATACGTCCTAAAGCAGTAAGCTTGACAAAAATTTGGGTTAATAAAATAGGCTCAGGTTTTTCCCTAAGCATTTTTAACATTTCACGGACATATCGAAGTCAAAAAAATAGAAATCAAAGAGAAACGTGGACGTGGACTCCACGAGGGCTAGTGACATTCGCCATGTGTTCTAACTGAGAAATACGGCTGTAGGTAGGAAGTCAATATTTTTTTGGTTTCGATGAGAACTCGATCTTGAAAATCACGATCGCGCGTCAGTGAGAGAATTTCTAGAGCACTTGCGACCTCAACAACTATCATTGCCAGCAAATCTCTCTGACTTGGATTTAACGAAGGATTACGGACTCCAAAAAAAGCTGCCAGTTGTTGTGCGATTTCCAGGTTCAAGGCCGTATCCATAGCAATAACCTCTGTAGAGACAAGACGAGATTGAACAAATACAACTCGAAAGGCAGGATTTGCGGCAACAAACTGATCGAAGACATCGACTACTTGGCTGACGTAAGTGTCGAGGTTCCATTGGGTACTTTCTTCAGTATGAAGTGCTGTAAATATTTCTCTTAGCTGATCTATATAGCGATTGGCTAAAGCGTGGAATATAGCTAACTTATCTGGAAAAAAACGATATAGTCCACCAACAGAAGTTTTTGCACGCGCTGCGATTTCATCAGTGGTTGTAGATTCAAAGCCTACTTCTGCAAATAACTCAGCCGCCGCGTTCAGAATCCGGTTAAACCGCTCCCGACTACGTGCTTGTTGTGGTAGGCGTCGCAGTTGTTCTGGATGAAAAACTTCAGTCATAATTCAAATCTAGGTTGACAAACGCGAGGTTAATCTCGTATTTTATAAATGTGAGGTTAACCTCGCTTTCTAGTTTATCGCATTTTTAATGGAGAGTACCATGCAAAGTACAACTCAATTCCCTACGAGTGAAAGTTCTAACAAGCAAGTCTCCTACAGATTCTTTATCTTTCTTGGTTTTTTAATCTGGTTAACTGCGACTGTGATTCTGCGGTTGTGGGGACAGGTAATCCTTATCCCCGATAACAACCTCGTCATGGGACTTAATTTTCTGTGGTCGCTATTGTTCTTACCACTGATAGTTTATGGCGTTATTCGTTGGCAAAATGTCAAGCCTCAACAGCGAATTAATGTTGCTCTTTGTTTAGGAATTCCAGGAATGCTGCTTGATGTGCCAACAACATACTTCTTTCCACAGGCATTCCCTAATATGTCTGTAGCAGTAGATAGACTTTATGGAGGATGGTTACTTTGGGGTTATGCGATCGTCTTCTTAACAGGGGTAATTTCTAGTCTCAAACGTAATTCGCAAAAAGTCTAACAGCCAAATGAATAGTGCTGAGTTACAAGTGCGGTAAATTTTCAAATCGTAGGATGAGTTAGTCTATCTAACACACGGGTTTGATTTCTGCAATCATACATCAAAGTGTACCTAACACTTCCTACAGTTAATTAACCTTATGTTGAGTAAGCGTTTATGGTAAAAAGTCCTAACGCATTAGATAATCAATCTCAGCAAACACCTAACAATTTTGTTAAATATCCAGAAGATCAATCAACCCAACCTCAAACAAGTTTCCAAAAGCCAAAGCGAAAGATTTCAAAACTAGTGCTACTCTTGGCTATAACTGGGATTTTAACTGGTGTAGGGTATGGTATTTACCGTTTCTTCCCTCGTCAATCAGAACCTGAAGGTTTGTTTTTAAGTGGACGAATTGAGGGTTATGAAACGCATATATCTGCTAAGAGCGGTGGCAAAATTGCTATTTTGAATGTTAGAGAAGGAGATTTTGTTAAGCCAGGTCAACTGTTAGTGCAAATTGATGATTCCCAAGTACGTGCAGAGATGCAAGGAGCAATTGCTAAAGTACAAGCAGCACGACAAAGGTTAAAGCGTCAACAGCTACAATTACCTGTAATGCAAGCACAGTTACAGCAAGCCAATTTGGCAACTGAACAAGTGGCTCAAGAAGCACAGGGTAAAGTGTTTGAGGCACAAAAATCTATAGCTTCCGCACATGCCCAATTAGTAGAAGCTCAATCAAGTTTGCATCTGGCACAGGTAAAACAAAAACGTACCAGCAAATTGTACGCCGAAGGTGCTGTATCTGCCCAACAGTTGGATGAAGATACTGCTGATTTAAAAGTACAACAAGCACGTGTTGATTTTGCCAAACAAGAGCTTTTAGCAGCCCAAGGAACCCTAACTCAAGCTCAAGCAACCCTCCGTAACCGACCTATTCGTGCTGCTGCTGCCTTACAAATTGAGAAGCAAATTGTTCAAGCTCACACTGATATAGAGGAGGCCGAGCAAGAAATTCATGATGCTCAAGCCAACCAATCGCAGATTCAAGCAAAATTGAATGATTTAGTAATTCAAAGCCCACTTGGTGGTACTATTACCACTCGTTCGGTGGAAGTAGGTGAAGTAGTTGCAAATAGTGCTCCACTATTGTCAATAGTTAATCTTAATCATCTTTATCTGCGTGGCTTTGTTCCAGTGGAGGAAATAGGTAAAGTCAAAATCAATCAGTCTAGTTTGGTTTATTTGGATACTATTCCCACCCAACCGCTAGAGGCAATAGTAACTCGCATAGACTCCAAAGCCAGCTTTACCCCAGAAAACATTTATTTCCAAAAAGACCGAGTTACTCAAGTATTTGGTGTGGAACTCACGCTTAAAAACCCGCAAGGTTTAGCAAAACCAGGAATACCTGCTGATGCTCGCATTTTGATTCCACAGCAACAACAAAAGCGTGCTGCTAAAAATCCTTTTATATTAGGGTTTTTTAGACTATGAATCAAACCTTTTTAGCGATCGCACCCAAGCAGCAAATTCACACCCCGACAATATTGATCCGTGATCTTCGGTATCGTTACAGCAAGCAAGCGCAGGAAGCTGTAGCCGGAATCAATCTAGATATTTACAAAGGTGAAATTTTTGGATTGATCGGCCCTGATGGAGCAGGTAAAACCACAACATTTCAGATGCTTTCAGGTGTCATGCCTCAGACTAGTGGCATTATTGAAGTACTGGGTTCTCGTCCACAAGATGCGCGTTTACAGATGGGCTACCTTACCCAGCGATTTAGTCTCTACCCAGACCTGAGTATTATAGAAAATTTGCGCTATGCAGCAGGTCTACGTGAAGTGCGTGAGGCAGCCTTCAAAACTCGTAGCAAATATTTCTTAGAATTTTTAGGTTTAGCACGATTCCAAGATCGTTTAGCAGCGAACTTGTCAGGGGGCATGAAGCAGAAACTTGGGTTATGTTGTACGCTGATTCATCAACCGCAGATTTTGCTACTAGATGAGCCAACCACAGGTGTAGACCCAGTTTCACGCCGTGAGTTTTGGGATATTTTAGCGCAATTAGCTGCTGATGAAGGTATGACTACAGTAGTAGCTACACCATATCTAGATGAAGCAGAACGCTGCTCACGAATTGCTCTCATGTATGAGGGCAAGATTCAGCAGTGTGACACCGTTGCTGAGGTAAAAGCGAGCTTAGGTGTGCAACGCTTGGAAGTTTACCTACCAATTGCCCAGCTAGATCAGGCTGAGGATATTCTCCAGCAGAACGCTGATTTACATCAGTTAGTTTCAGACACACAGCGCTTTGGAGATCATCTGGATGTGTTAACAGCACAGCCCCACCAGACTATTGAGAAAATGCAGTGTATTTTACAGCAGCAACAGCTAAACCTGCAAAACATAGTTATTAATACCCCAACTCTAGAAAACATTTTTGTTGCGCGTCTGCGACAGTTCAAAGCTGACAGTCCAAGGTGTAACTATCCTCAAATTTGCCATCAAGTACAAGATTTTGGAACTGCGATCGGCGCACAAAATCTCAATAAAACCTTTGGTAAGTTTCATGCTGTCAAACAAATCAACTTGGATATTAAATATGGTGAGGTTTTTGGTTTATTAGGAGCCAATGGTGCTGGAAAAACAACCACAATCAAAATGCTCTGCGGCTTACTTCCAGCCAGTTCTGGGAGAGTAACTTTAGCAGGCGAAACAAATGCCTTAAGTAGCTCTTTAGTGAGGCAGAAAATTGGCTATATGTCTCAAAAGTTTACCCTCTACGATGACATTACAATCGAACAAAACTTAGAGTTTTATTGTGGTGTATATGGTATACCGCATCGCTATCGCCGAGCCAAGAAAAACTGGGTATTGCAGATGAGCGACCTGATCGGCAAAGGAGATATGTTAACTGCTGACTTACCAGGTGGTTGGAAACAGCGAGTGGCTTTTGGTGCAGCAGTTATGCACGAACCTAAAGTTTTGTTTTTAGATGAGCCAACCTCTGGTGTTGATCCCCTAGCAAGACGTGAGTTTTGGCGTTGGATTAACGAGTTTGCCCGTGAAGGCATGGCGATACTAGTTACTACACATTATTTAGAAGAAGCCGAACAGTGTCACCGTTTAGGTTTCATGGTTGCAGGAGAGATAGTTGCTCAAGGAACTCCCCGCCAAGTAAAATCTCAGCAACCGGGACAGTTAGTGGAATGGCGGTGCAATCCTTTACAGAAAGCTGCAAAACTGCTTAAAGATAAGTTTGAGCCTTGGCGAATGTCTATTTTCGGTTCATGTTTGCACACAATTTTAGACACTCATCGAACTGAGATACCGCAAATTCAATCCTGGCTACAACAAGCAGGAATTATAGTTGATAGCTATCGTGAGATTGAGTTCTCTCTGGAGGATGTTTTTATCAGTATTGTGGCTCAAGCCCAACAGCGTGGTTTATATGTGCCAACAGAGTAGAAGGATAAATTGTGATGGTACGACCAAAACGGGTCATTACCCAGACAATCAAAGAACTCGTACAACTTAAACGTGACCAACTGATATTGGCATTAGCATTTCTTTTACCTGTGTTTGCAATGCTGCTGTTTGGCTTAACATCATCTCTTGATGTGAACAATATTAATTTCGCTGTTCAGGATTTAGATATCACATATACTAGCCGCGAGTACATTGCTACTTTTGAGCGTACAAACAAATTCAAAATAGTTGCCATTGGCTCAAAAGTCAAGGTACCTCAAATGCTCAATCAAGGAAAAATTGCAGCAGGTCTGATTATTCCTCCAGAGTTTACGCGAGACTTGCGGCATGGACGTGAAGCTCAAGTGCAAATCTTAGTAGATGGTACTGATGCTAACACTGCTAATCTCATTCGCAATTATGCGATCGCAACTAATAATGCCTTTGTTGGAAATTTGAATCACAAAACTGCGATCGCTGTAAACATTCAATCACAGTTTTGGTACAACCCTGGTTTAAAAAGCTTAAATTACGTTGGGCCAGGAGCTATGGGTATGTCTTTGACACTACTTCCCCCATTGTTTGCTGGTCTAGCTACAGCCAAAGAGTGGGAGCATGGGACTATTATCCAAGTTTACGCCTCTAGCCTCACTGGCACTGAGTATTTATTAGGTAAGACAATGGCTTACTGGTTAGTGGGAATCACAGAGGTATTTCTGACAAACGTGATGGCGTGGTTTTTCTTTGGTCTTTGGTATGCTGGTGACCCTACCCCTCTGATAGTTGGTTCTGCATTATATGTAGCTTGTGGCGTTCTCTGGGGCATCTTTGTTGGTAGTAATTTCAAATCTCTCCCTGTTGTAGTTCAGGTAGTAGTTGCAACCACCTTCATGTTGCCCTGGCTGATGTCTGGTTTTACCTATCCAATTGCTAACATTCCTACTGCTTTGCGTTGGCTTGCCAATTTTACACCAACTACTTTCTATATTTTACTGGCTCGTGATGCATTTTCTCAGGGCATGGGCTGGTCTATAGCTTGGAGTTCGGTTCTAACTTTGGGAGTTCTGGCAGGTTTCTTTTTCTTGCTGGCTTGGTGGAAACTACGGCGTATGCAATTGGAGGATTAAATGAAAAAGCAGTTTATACAACTAATAGATAAAATTTGTAATAGTCGGTTCTGGGCATTATTTAACAAAGAAATTGCACAACTTTCACACAATCGTCAGCTTCTAGTCACAATTCTAATAACGCCTAACATATTATTAATAATGTTTGGATTTGCCCTAAATCCAAACTTTCAAAACCTAAAGGTTGGTATTACTGACTATAGTAATAGCAGTACGTCTCGTCAATTAGTTGAGATTTTGAACCAAACAGATGTCTTTGTAATCAGTAAATACTACAATTCTCAAAAAGAAATGGCAGATGCCTTAGCTGCTGGGAATCTGACAGTTGGCATCACTATTCCACCCGAATTTACTGATGACATTGCTCGTAAACATACTGCCCAAGTGCAGGTTCTATACAATGCTGTGGATGCTAATACAGCAAGTATTGCTTCAAATTACATGAGCCGATTAGTCAGTGACTACAACTTACGTCAATTGAACCGCCATTCTCAAACTGTTAATATAGCTCTCACAACTGGCAACGTCCAAGCTAATACTTTCGTTTTCTACAATCCGGGGCTAGAAAGTTCCTGGTTTATCTTTTCGGGTGCAATTGGTGTTTTATTCACAGTAGTTGGTGTTCAGGCTGCCTCATCATTGGTAGTTAGGGAAAAAGAAGCGGGGACTATTGAAGCTCTGATGATAACTCCAGCTTCTGACACAGAAGTTATCTTGGCAAAAATTTTTCCACTACTAATCTTACTCACTTGTAATTCTCTTGTTGCTCTTGTTATAGGTAGACTTTTCTTTAATCTTCCATTTAATGGTGCTTTACTAGTTTATACCACCATAGCAGTACTTTATTTTTGGGTAGTAATTTGCATTGGTGTTTTGTTAGCTTGCTTCACCAAAACCGAACTACAGGCATTACTATCAACTGCCTTTGTTAACCCACCTTTAGTTTTTTTAGCTGGCCCTTTCAGCCCTATATCTGCAATGCCTGATTATATGCAATGGTTAAGTTATCTGAATCCATTACGCTACTTTGTCGAAGCCTGTCGCGGAATATTGCTCAAAGGAGTTGGGTTTGAAATACTATGGAATCAAGCACTTATCCTGCTAATTTTCGCTGTATTCCTCATGTATCTCAGTATTAGACAATTTCGACAGCAATTAAATTAAGCTGATCAATAAAATCTAATTCAGGGTAGTTTTTTCAATAATTTGTCCAAAAAAGTATTGTGAATGATTAGAAAAATAATCATTAAATAAGATACCAGATCCGAATGAAAACCATTTATGTTTTTCTCTAATTGATACCATGTCTGTGTAGTTATTGCCTAACAAATATATGAATTTAAAATCTTTAATTCGTGATGTCCCCAACTTTCCCAAACCCGGAATTTATTTCCGAGACATAACCACACTGCTACGTAACTCAAATGGACTAAATTACACAATTGATTCCCTAGCCCAAAAGATTAATGCTGCTGGGCTAAGTGTAGATTATGTAGTAGGAATTGAATCACGAGGCTTCATTGTTGGCGCACCATTGGCTTATAAATTAGAAGCTGGTTTTGTACCAGTCCGTAAACCTGGTAAATTGCCTTGTTCAGTTTACTCGGTTGAGTATGAGCTAGAGTACGGTACAGACCGCCTAGAAGTACATCAAGATGCTCTAGAAGCAGGAAGTCGAGTTCTGATTGTGGATGATTTAATAGCTACAGGTGGAACAGCCAATGCTACAGCAAAGTTAATCAAGCAAATTGGTTGTCAACTAGTGGGCTTTAGCTTCATTGTGGAGTTAAAAAATTTACACGGGCGTAAGTATTTACCAGATGTACCAATTATTGCATTAGTTGAATACTAGCGATCGCAGCCATTTTTATGCAATTAAGCATTAATAATTAGTGTGTATTCTGCAACTAAATACAAGGGAAAAAGCATGGTTCAGGCAAAAATTGGAATTATTGGCGGTAGTGGTCTATACAAAATGGATGCCCTGAAGGATGTGAAAGAAGTTAGTATTGATACACCTTTTGGAGCAACTTCCGACGCTTTGATAATAGGAACTTTAGAAGGGGTAAAAGTTGCTTTCCTTGCTCGTCACAATCGCAATCATAGTCTTTTACCTTCTGAAATTCCATTCCGTGCTAATATCTATGCCATGAAACACTTAGGAGTTGAGTACTTGATTTCTGCTTCAGCAGTTGGCTCACTCAAGGAAGAGGTTAAACCATTAGATATGGTAGTACCAGATCAGTTTATTGACAGAACAAAGAATCGGATATCTACCTTTTTTGGAGAAGGAATTGTTGCTCATATTGCTTTTGGCAATCCAGTGTGTAATCAGCTGGCTACAGTGTTAGCAGATGTGATTGCTAACCTGGAATTACCAAATGTTACCCTACATTCTGGTGGCACTTATGTTTGCATGGAAGGCCCAGCATTCTCAACTAAAGCAGAGTCACGTCTATACCGTAGCTGGGGGGCTACAGTGATTGGAATGACCAACTTACCAGAAGCCAAATTAGCGAGAGAGGCAGAAATTGCCTATGCAACCTTAGCTTTAGTAACTGATTATGACTGTTGGCATCCAGATCATGACAGTGTAACAGTTGAGATGGTCATTGCCAATCTACAACGCAATGCAGTGAATGCACAAAAGGTAATTCAGGAAACAATACGCCGTCTTAAGGAAAACTCACCACCCTCAGATGCTCACTCAGCTTTAAAGAATGCAATTCTTACTCAAATGGATAAAGTTCCTTTAGCCACGAAAGAGAAGTTAGAATTTTTATTGAAGCGGTATTTTTGACTATCAGCAACTTTAGCTTATATTATGCAGCAGAATGAGGAATGTATCCATAAATTCATACTGAAGTGAGCAACTTATCACGGCTTTCTGCGAAAAAGAAAACGAGTAAAGTATTTCAGTAGCGATTTAACTGTAATAAAGTTTTCAAACTATGACAGTTACTTACCAAAACAATCAAATTAAAGTTATTCTTACGGACATTGAAGGTACTACAACCGATATTAGTTTTGTACATGAAGTTCTTTTTCCGTATTCTGCAAAACATTTATCAGAATGGGTACAGAACCACTTAGAATTGTCGGTTATTCAGGGTATCCTACAACAAGTCAGAGAAATCAGCGACCAATCAAATCTTGATGTGGAAAGCTGTCTGAGTAAATTGATGATTTGGCACGCTGAAGACCGCAAAATTACTCCATTAAAAACCTTGCAAGGTTTAATCTGGCAAGAAGGATATAACAGTGGTGAACTAAAGGCTCATGTATATCCTGATGCTGTAGAATATCTTCAACATTGGTATGCTACGGGTTTAACACTAGCTATTTATTCTTCTGGTTCGGTTGCTGCTCAAAAACTATTGTTTCAAAACACTTTAATGGGAGATTTAACCCCATTATTCTCCAAGTACTTCGATACAACTACAGGCAGTAAGATAGAGAGTCAGTCCTACCTTACCATTGCACATAAATTACTTGTCCTTCCACAGGAGATTTTGTTCTTGTCTGACTCTTCACAAGAGTTAGCTGCGGCCAGTGCTGCTAATTTAAACGTTTGTGGGTTAAGTAGAGAAACTATGCCTGTATCTGATGACTTTATCTATGTAAAAAACTTCTCACAAATCCCTCTGAAATTCTTATGAAAATTAATGATATTTGGTATCACTCAATTACAGTTAATTCTGACGAATCTATTCGGATTATAGATCAAAGGCAACTACCACACCAGCTAGTTTTTGTTAATCTTAGGACAACAGAAGAAGTTGTGACTGCTATTCACGAAATGTGGTTGCGCGGAGCACCGTTGATTGGAGCTGTCGCTGTATGGGGATTATGTTTTGCCTTGCAAGATAATCCAGATAATACAACCCTCGAAACTGCCTGTCAAAAATTACTGGCAACCCGCCCAACAGCAGTTAACCTGGCCTGGGCTTTAAATCGGATGAAGCAAAAGCTTCTACCATTACCTATCAGTCAACGTTATCAAGCCGCCTTAGCAGAGGCAAAAGCAATCTGCGAGGAAGATATTAAGATTAATGAGTCTATTGGTAAGTATGGCTTGAAACTTATAAAAGAAATTTATCAACAAAAACAAGACACTGTTAACATTCTGACGCACTGTAATGCTGGCTGGTTGGCAACACTCGATTGGGGAACAGCACTAGCACCAATTTATATGGCTTATGATGCTGGTATTCCTGTTCACGTTTGGGTTGATGAGACTCGCCCACGAAATCAGGGAGCAGCCTTAACAGCGTGGGAACTTGCCCAGCATGGTGTTCCATTCACCTTAATTGTTGATAATGTGGGTGGACACCTAATGCAGCATGGCATGGTAGATATTTGTTTAGTTGGTGCTGACAGGGTAACATCTCAAGGTGATGTTTGTAATAAAATTGGTACTTATCTAAAAGCTCTGGCTGCCAACGATAATAACGTACCGTTTTATGCAGCTGTACCCACACCAACAATTGACTGGTCAGTAAAAGATGGCATTACGGAAATTCCCATTGAGCAGCGTAATACAGAAGAAGTTACGCATGTTTTTGGATTAACTGACCAAGGCAAATTAGAGAAGGTTTGTATTACTGTGCCACAGGTTCAATCTGCCAACTATAGCTTTGATGTTACGCCTGCTCATCTAGTAACTGGACTGATCACAGAACAGGGTATTTTTCACAAACAGGACTTACGCAACTGTCACAGGCGATCTCTAAATTTTGGTACATGCGTATTAGCATAACTGACCAGCCCCGTTGGGGCGGGTGTAGGGTGTGGGGTGTTGGGGAAGAAGCACGATTGCGTTGGGCGGAGTTCCAAGCTCCGTCCAACGCCGTCTCACTACACCCAACACCCTACCCCCCTAACATTTGCTTGACTCGCTCTGCTAAATATGATTCCAATTCGGCTAAAGATGCAGAACCTTCAGCAAACCGGGCAAAGCCCAACATCGTAGGTAAATCTTCTGCATCTCGTAATCCTACTGTGGGAATTGCGGGACTAAGGGGGTGTAAAGAAAAGTCATCGGCATTGTAAACAGGATTGCAATGAATAATCGAAGTTTTTTGTTTCGGGTCTAAACGATCGCGATATACACGTAGAATTTCTGATGCTCCACTGGGAGGATCGTTTTCTCAACCATCGGTGACAAGTACTATTAAATCTGCGCTCCAGTCCAAAGCATCGAGTAGGGGAGTAGCTAGGTCTGTTTGTCCACGAGGTAGAATCAGCAGTGGATCGTTGGTTGATGCTGTCCAAAAAGCTTGGTATTCCTGGGATGCTGCTTTTAGTAAGTAATGAGTAGCTAAAGCTACCCCTAAAGGACGACGATGTTTTTCGGCTGAACCGGAACTGGAGTAGCTGCAATCTAGAACTGCGGCTACTCGTCCTAGTTTTAGGGGTGATTTTCTTAATGTGAAAGCAGCAGATTTCTCTAATGCTTGGTTTAAGATATCCCACTGCTGTTTGCGAGTATCCAATGGCAAGGATAGGATATACAGCGCCAAACGAGTTAGGGGGAGACGACCTAAATTAATGTCGATTTCTACTTCTGTGCGGTTGGCTGAACCTTGAAAGCGCAATTTTTCATTCAAGGTCATTTGCTCTTGAATACGAGATAAAAAGACCTCTCGTTTAATTCCATGTTTTGCTGCTAAACCTTCGGCAACTGTAAAGGGTAGTTGATAAACTGCTTGAGCGCTATAGTGCGCTTGGCGAAATGTCTCGAATAGCTCTGTTTGATAAACTTGCTGTTTCCATTTCCCAAAGAGAAAATTACCTAATTCTCCTGGTAGCGTGAGGTGAGCATGGGAGGCTACAGCTCGAAATTTGGAGCGATACTTCACAGCATCAAAGTTAATGTCATGTTTTTGCTGGAGATAATCACGAGCGATCGCTCTGCTACGACGATTATTGATACTTCTTTTCCGCAATTGTTGCAATACTTCCCAACCTCGTTGTGGTGGTAGGGCTGTTAATGCTGCGGCAATTAATGCACCTTCTTCTTGTCGATGTTCAGGGGGTGTATGTTTTCCTGTTGCTAGTAATTTGAGGATAATCTGCGCTTGGTTGAAGTGGTTAATCCCTGCTGCCAATGTCCGGGTATAGAGTAATCGGTAATTACCTAAAATATAGTCGTGCAAAAAGTCAATAGATACACGCTGCCCGTAACCATCACCATAGAACTCACGCTGTCCTGTGCAGGAGAGGCAGGCATTAATGAACATGACTAAATCTTCCCTTGCCACCTGCTGATGTTGGTTAGCCCGATTAATTTCCATTGTTGACCGAAAACAGGGGGTAGAGTGTAGGGTGTGGGGGGTAGGGTGTGGGGGGTAGTGTTTAAGACAATTAAATGCGAGTACGTTAAGCAGTTCAACACATTCTTAATTCCCCACACCCGAGCCTACAACCAAAACCCAGAAATACCAGGAATTTACGCTTATCAAGCGTGCCATTTGTGAAGAATATTGCATCACTTCTTCCCCTACACCCTACCCCCTACCCCCAACACCCTTTTCTTTGGGGGTACTGTTCGGGGAATGACGACACGACAAGCTAGGATAGCGTTACAGGCTAGGTTCGGAAGTCGCACCAAAGTCCCGCAAACAGTATTAACGACTATTTTAAGTTCTAGATGAGAAAATAGCTAGAGGAACCCGACTTAAATTTTACTCAGTATACCTTGAACTGGGGCGGAGTACAAGCTCCGTTGCCTCTTTTAGTCCTTGGTACCCACCCAAGGTTTTTTTCAAAAAGATATTGGTATCATTTTTACAATTAAGATTACGTTTATTACTGTCTCGCTTCAGTGTTGGTGATCAATTAAAAAATTTAAATTATACAAATACTATCCGGAACACAAAGGTGAAGTTAGGAAAAATAGTGAACATATGATTGTAACTTTCTTTTCTTGAGTTAATATAAAAGGCTTTCACAATGGTTACTACTCCTGTATATTATTTGCAAATTCTGGACAATCTCAATATTGAAATTCCTCAAGATGAGTTGCGATCGCTTTTAGGAGAAATAGAAGTACAACTGCACCGTAGCCGAGTTTATCGACGTGCTTTAGCTATTGTGCAGAAGTTAATAGGTGAAAAAACAGATCAGGCTCAAGATTTATTAAAAGCCGTAGGTAGAGAAGCGATCGGGTTAGCATTTCAACAATTTGCCCAACAATCTCAAAAAGTTGAAACAGCTACAGATACCAAGCAAGCCACAGAAACAGTCAATCTTCCATCAGAGATACAGCAGGAGCATTGTACTCTCCGGGAGAAACCCTCTAAAAATACAGCAGAAAATTCGTTGTGGAAAAAACCACTACAATTGCTGAATCATCAGAGAATTTCTCAAGCAGAACTTGCTGAACAAGCAGCTCAACAACGCATGGCATGCCTACGTGAAATCGGGCAACAACTCCAAAAAACCCGTCAGTCCAAAGGGCTTTCTTTAGACCACATCCAGCTTTCCACTCATATCCGAACGGAGCTGATAGAGGCATTAGAAAACGGCAACTGGAAAGAATTATCAGATGACATTTTTGTACGTGGATTTATACGACGTTATGGAGATGCTTTAGGACTTAATGGTGTTGCTTTAGCTGGTTCTTTGCCATGCCTAGCAGCTATACCAGTAACTCACCCCTTTTCCGAGCAAACTCAAAAAGGAATGGGATTGGAAATTCGTCCGACGCATTTATATGTAGGTTATACAGCTCTTCTTGCTGGTGCAATGGGAGGATTAGCTTTGATGTCCCAGCAACAAGCAAATACCAATATATCAATTGAGCAAGATAACTCTTCTTCTGTTTTACAATCGTCAAAACAACAATCCCCTACTGTTAAACCAGGGATTAAATCTACTAACACTGGTGTGGCTGTCGGATCTGATATTTCCCCACCAGAAAGATTATACTAACGTGAGTTCGAACAACACAACAATCATTTTACACCTTCGCGTAGCGTCTCGTTGGCGCAGCCTCTCGTAGAGAAGAGAAGGCATGAGTTCCACAAACCTTGTGTAGCTGACCAAGTTTGGAAATGCTCCACGCCAACTTTGTAGTACGTGCAAGGTATAAAACTCCTTAAAAGTCTTATAACCGCTACCATGAAACGCGATTACTTGCGATTACTATTATCATCACTTTCGATAAATGCATCCTGGACTGACTGCGACGTTCTCCTTTGGTGGATGCTAACTGTGGTACTTGTGGCCATAAACTTTGCCACTGATTGCAGAAATCATCCACAACGAGCGAAGATTTGCGTGATATGAGGCGAGATACAATGGTAGACATAGCCGAGACCCTTAGTAATATATATTTACTCTTAAATAATTCAGCTAAATATTTTTACTAGTTTGGCTAGCTTCTACTTTTCTCTGTATCTTAAATTGCTAATTCTACTTGTCATTAATTTACTTGATTCCCAAAAAATACTAACTATTAATTAAGTATTTATTCTAAAGTTAAAGATATAAAAGATATATTAGTGAGTTACCTGAACAGGTAAATTATTCAGTTTGCCGAACTCATCAAATCTTTATCTATTTGAAGTATAGTTTATCTTTTACACTAAAAATGTTGGGAATAATAAAGTAAATCGGATTGAACAAAGTAATTAGTTATGAGCCAAATATGTCCTATCTCTAAAACCTGTGCTTGTCGCAATGTTGCACGCTGCCAGACTCAAGAGGCAGGTAGGCTCTTCCTCTGGTTCCCCGTTCCACATACCCTGAAAAAAGCCACCTCTTACCTACAGCAGTTTGCCATTGAGTATGAACTGATGCACGAGCGTCCAGGTTTGAGTTTGGACTGTAGACCCGGACAGTCCCAAGAAATTGCCCGTAATCTGGCGCAACTACTCGCACCGAGAGAATTAAAAGAGACGCAAGTCCTTTTCATTCGAGGTGCTATCCAACCTCAACTCCACGATTTTAGTGACATAGCCTCATTACAACGCTTCATTAAGTTCAATCAATCCGACTGGCTGGTTGAAATGCTGGCAACGGAACGATTCACCAGTTACTTCCAACCAATTGTCTCAATTAAGGATACATCGCAGATTTTTGGATATGAATCGCTTTTGCGAGGGTTGGATGAACAAGGCAACTTAATCCTACCGGGGTCAATTATAGAGTTAGCAACCGAAGCCGGACTCATACCACAACTCGACCAAGTTGCTCGCCTGAGCGCGATCGCTCAATTCAACCGCCATCAAGTGAGTGGGCACATCTTCATCAATTTTGCACCAACGTCACTTTATGACCCAGCTTCTTGCCTAGGTAGTACTGTAGAGGCGATTGATATTGCCGGCATTTCCCATGAACGCGTTGTCTTTGAAGTCGTGGAGTCAGATAATCCTCAAGATTTAGACCACCTCAAAGCAGTGCTTCAATACTACCGGGATGCTGGTTTTTTAGTTGCCCTTGATGACCTCGGTTCTGGCTATTCCAGCCTAAACTTGCTGCATCAATTACGTCCAGACTTTATCAAGTTGGACATGGAGTTAATAAGGAATGTACATCAAGACCTGTACAAAGCCTCAATTACCGAGAAGCTACTAGAAATTGCTCAAAAATTAAACATCCAGACCGTTGCTGAAGGAATTGAGTGCATTGAGGAACTGAATTGGCTGCGAGAACGAGGCGCAACTTTTGCTCAAGGCTATTTGATTGCTAAACCCAATGCAGTGCCTGTGACTACAACTCCTCACTTTGATCTGATCGCCCTAACTTTAGCATCGACAGATCGTAAGCAGGTTGAGTGGCATGTCCAACACCAAAGCGAGTCCGAGAGAATTGTCGCCGCTGTCACGCAGCGCATTCGCCAATCGTTGGAGTTAGACGAGATTTTGCAAACTACAGCAGCCGAAGTGCGGCAACTGTTTGAGGTAGATCGAGTGGTGATCTACCAGTTTGAGCCAGACTGGAGTGGGTTAGTCGCTGTAGAATCCTTAGCAGAAGGGTGCATGTCAATTTTTGGATTTCACGTCATGGACACCTGCTTTAAATCTACACGTGCAGCTTACTACCAACAAGGTAACACCAGAGCGATCGAAGACGTTGAAAATGCAGGACTATCGCCGTGTCATGTTGACCTTTTGCGGAGTTTGCAAATTCGGGCAAATCTTGTTGTGCCTATTTTGCAGCAAGAGCATTTGTGGGGATTATTAATCGCTCACCAATGCCATAACCCCAGACAATGGCAGCAATCGGAGATTAACTTGTTTAACCAGTTAGCGGGACAAGCTGCGATCGCTATTCAGCAATCCGAACTTTACCACCAATTACAACAAGCAAACCAGGAATTACAGCGCCTTGCTTGTTCGGATGGTCTAACCCAAGTGGCAAATCGACGCTGTTTTGATGATGTGTTAAACGTACAGTGGGAAAAGTTTTCACGAGAGCAAGGTTCGCTATCTTTAATTTTGTGTGATGTCGATTACTTTAAACTTTACAACGATACACATGGACATCTGGCGGGAGACGATGCGCTCAGACAGGTTGCCAAGGCAATCTCTCAAACAGTTAAACACCCCACTGATTTAGTCGCTCGTTATGGTGGAGAAGAATTTGCAGTCATTTTGCCAAATACTGATATCGAAGGGGCTATTGCAGTTGCAAAAGAAATTCAAAACAATCTTAGTGTATTAAAAATGCCTCATTCACATTCTCATGTCAGTGAATTTATCACCCTAAGTCTTGGTGTGGCAACCATCACTCCCCATAGTCAATTATCTCCCGCGACCTTAATTGCTGCTGCTGATCAGGGACTTTACCAGGCAAAAGCACAAGGAAGAAATTGTGTAGTACAGATGGATTGTAAAGATACTGAGGTTAGATATCTCCTTTAGCGCCAGTTTCTATGTTCTCTGCTAATTATCGTGAATATTGTCGATTAGTTGATTATCCATGCTTCCGTAAAAGGAAAAACTCTATTAATAATAGGGTGAATTTGATGTTGAGCGATCGCACAGTTTGATTATCGCTAAACTGTAAATTGAGCAACCGGATAAATTTTCTTCAGGATGGCAATATGGCTTTCAGTAGTTACAAAACTATCGGTGAAGTTCTCAAAGCATTTCAAACTACCTATACTGAATCGAATTTCATTGGTGAAACTGAGTTCAATATTCCTGATTACTTTCGGGAAGACTTAGAAACGGTAATGCGGGAAGGAGTAGTGGATAACTCAGAGTTTGCCATTTGCGAAAACTTGATCTACCCAGTTTTGAAGGAAGTCTGGAAAAAATACACTAGCAAGTTTACTTTATGGAGCCATCAGTCATTAAATTATGATGAAAAATTATCAGGATTTCCTGAATATATTTTGGCTAAACGTTCTCCTTTAGGCAAAGTTGTATTTGACAAGCCATACTTCATTTTAGTAGAGGCAAAACAAGATAATTTTGAAGCTGGGTGGGCACAATGTCTGGCAGAAATGATTGCTGCACAGAGATTAAATGATAAATTAACAATTACTATATTTGGTGTTGTTTCTAATGGCGATCGCTGGCAATTTGGCAAGCTAAAAGATGAAGTATTTACCAGAAATATCACATTTTACTCTATTCAAGAGCTAGATAAATTATTTTCTGCTGTCAATTACGTATTTCAACAGTGTGAATTACAGCTAAACAATCTGGTGGCTGCTTAAAAGTCCAGGTGTTTTGAAATTTGAAACCCCGAAAAATTGTGTTCACTTATACAACAAAGTAGTAGCAATTATTATAGGCTTGAAAAGCCCTTTACTTTTATACTTTTGGCGAAACTTCACCGCCAAAAAAGCACCAGAGCGATAGGAAATTACCTGTGACCAAGTGCGATTGATAGTTATCAAACGTAAACCTGGTTAAGTTGAACATATTCCTGTCAACAGCATAGGTGGCTTCCTACGCCCTGGTTATCTCTTTTAATCAAGCCAAAAGTTAAAAGTTTGTAGTTGGCAATTTAGGGCTAAAGCGCCAACTACAAACAATGCTTACTCCTTAATCTAACCAATGAATTTCTGCCAGCTAGCAGGCCCAACAATTCCATCGGCATCTAAACCATTTTGCTTTTGAAAGTTCTTAATTGCAACCTCTGTTTGCGGCCCGTAGACGCCATCAGCCTCAACACCTACACGATATTGCAAGTATCTGACAACTGCACCACCAGCATGATTTGGTCTGATAATTCGTTTTGCCAAAATTAGATTTATGGCATTCCATGTAGCTGAGTCAGCAATTCCAGTCGCTTGAACCCCGACAATAGTCTGAAATTTTTCTGTGGCAGATTTTGTATTAGCCCCGGTAAAGCCATCTTCTACTAACGCCCTATTATTTCTATCAGTTATTTTTAGTCGATTTAAGGATTTTTGCAGTCTGAGAATAGTGGCATCTACATTATCTTCTTCATCTTGTACGGGGTTAACAGGAGTACTTGGCAATTTACCAGTTAAACCTTTGACAATCGCATTGGCCATTGTTTCTGGATTAAAAAGATTCATATCTTTTTGCGAATCAATGAAGCAACATTCTATCAAGATAGCAGGCATATCTGTATTTTTCAGAACATACAAATGGGAACCACTCTTAACACCGCGATTAAAAAATCCCAACTTGACGATTTCATCTAATACAGGTTTAGCGATTTTTCTCCCATTTTCGCTAGTTGCAAATACTTCTGTGCCATTAGCTTGTCTGTTAAAAGCATTAAAATGAATCGAGACGTAAATATCTACTCTACTCGCGTTAGCTGTAGAACATCTTTTTGAGAGTGATTCCGTGACTGTTCTAGAACTACTTGGTTTACATACTACGACTTCATTTCCTAAAGCTCTTAACTTGGCTATAACTCTATTACCTACATCTAGAGTTAAGTTATCCTCAACTTTGATTCCTCTAGCTCCTGTGTCTGGTGGAGAATTATGCCCACTATCAATTCCAATTTTCATGATTTAATCCTCAAGTTACTTATTTTCACACTAATTCAAAACTTTTCCAATTATAGAGACAAAGTTTTGTTAATAAATTTCTTTAAATACTTGTTGGCAATATCCACATTATTTTCAGCATTACTACGCTAGTAAATAAAATAATTTGTTTACAAACTTTGGAAATAGAGTTTATGTGGGAAAACCCACTTTTTGGAAGAAAGACACAACTCTCATAATTTATCAAAAGCGGGAATAATTGGGTGATTGTTGCAATAAACTGAAATGCAGCAATTATCTCCATCCTTAAAATAATAACGCTTCGTAAAAGTAGAAAGCTATGACAAATTTACCTAGTACAAGAAGACAAAGGGGTACAGAAGCAGAGGAGTAGAAGGAGGAAAACCGATAATACAGGCTTTTGGACCGATATGTTGATTTCGGTCATTCTGTACTAGTAGTTCGCCAAGGGAACTTGGCGGGGTAAAGGGCAAGGGGTAAAGGGAAAAGATGTTTACTCCTTTAAC
>NZ_JAYGHD010000306.1:0-43795 GCF_034932245.1 Nostoc sp. UHCC 0251 | reverse complement strand
ACGGCATAACACACCCTACTGAAATATTTTCAGAAATCAAATATGATTCCTATAGGAGGCAAGACTTAAATATATTAGTTAACCGTTAGTACTTGTTGTATAACGGTTTTATTTTGGATACAAACACGCTAGTGGGGCGCACATGTGTGCGCCCCACTAACTCCAAAATAAGCATCGTTATATCTACCAAAACGGCCAGATGCAAAGAAATATTTTCCAGTGCGCTCTCTTCCCTGTCCACTGTCTTAAACGGATAAACAAATATCTCAAATAACTGCCTGGACTGTATTTGAGGAATATATATTTATTTTGACTCTCTCAATTTGTCTTTTACTAAAGCCAAAGAAATTCACTAATTACTCCCCCAATAATTTATAGTCAAGAGTTTTTAACTCTAGACTATAAACTCAGGACTTGGCTTCCAATTGCTGGGGATGAGCAGGAGATTCAAACTTATACCCTACGCCACGTACAGTTTGAATTAATGCTGGCTGACTAGCATCAATTTCAATCTTCTTGCGAATTTGGCCGATATGGACATCTACAACCCGTTGGTCGCCGACATATTCATAGTCCCATACCTCTTGGATTAGCTCCGCACGCCGCCAAACTCGACCTGGATGACTGGCTAAAAAATGCAACAAATCAAATTCCAGAGCAGTTAAAGGTACTGCTTGGTTATTCAGTGCCACCTCCCGTCGCACTGGGTCAATCATAAGTTTTTCAAATACCAAGCGTTTCTGCTCGGCTGTAGTTATCACTCGTTGACGCCTCAAAATAGCTCCGACTCTGACTTCTAACTCTCCTAGCCCAAAAGGCTTGGTGAGATAGTCGTCAGCACCTTTAGCAAAGCCGCGAATTTTGTCAGCTTCGTCAGCACGGCTAGTCAACATCAAAACAAAAACACCATTACGACTTTGCATCTCTTGGCAGAGGTTAAACCCAGTTACATCTGGTAAATTCACATCTAGAATTACCAAATCAGGGTTAAATTGCTCAAATAGAGTTAAGGCTGTCTTTCCATCTTCGGCAGCCTCTACCTGATAGTTCTGCTTAATCAGAAAGCGTTGGATTAAATTCCGAACCGCAGGATCGTCGTCAACTACAAGAATCTTGGCAGGAGCCATGACCATTACTTTGCACAAAAATTCGTAAGATTAACAAAAGGGTTGCGTAAACACGCAGTTGCCACTTAGGGGCTAACTAAGAATCTACATGTCTACGGGATGAGATTCCTGATTATTCAAAAATAAATACTCTAATCAGGATTGTGGGCAATGAGAACGCTAAATTTCTGTTAGGCACAGTATATAGGCGCTCTGACTTTAGCCGCAACAGTTCTTGACACCAAGACACGTTCTTGATCCCAGTTAAGTGGTAACTTAAAACGTTTCAATTTTAAATCGATATGCGGATATATACCACAAGCGATTATTCAGTATAATTAAAAAAATTCTATTAAGGCACTGTAAGTTGCCAAATTTGAAACAGTAAAGTTGATTTTTTCATAAAAACTATGTGTTTTAGGTACTCTCCGTTCAAATTCTAGATTAGAGCCAGAATTAGGCAACGACATGAGGGTATACACGGAGTTATAGCGATATGTTAAAGTGACTATAGTTGAAATTACAAAGTCGATCAAACTAACCCGTGCTACTATTATCCTGGTAGGGCATAAAATAGGTCGAGACTTTAGTTTCGATCAAAATAAAACCTAAAGCTGTTTTTTCTTCGACAAAAAACTGCCGCTGACTGAGGCTGAAGTAATAAACTCCCATGAGCGATCAAAATCCCTACGAAAAACTTGGGGTATCAGAAGAGGCTAGCTTCGATGAAATTCAGGATGCTCGTAATCGCCTATTCGAGCAACATAGTAGCGATGCCAAGCATTTAGAAGTAATTGAAGCAGCTTACGATGCGATTTTAATGGATCGCTTACGGATGCGCCAGGAAGGTAAAATTAAAGTCCCTGAGCGTATCCGGTTTCCAGAGTTGCGAGTGCAATCGGTTCCTAAAGAAAGTCCAACCCCTCGTGAGCAGTCACCTGCATGGCTGCAACGGATGCTGGATCAGCCGACACCTGCGGATATATTCTTACCAGGAGCTTGGTTTCTTGGTTTGAGTTCTATCAGTGTGTTTTACCCAGAGGGAGGCGATCAAGTTTTGCAGTTAGCATTAGTGGTTGGGGTAGGCACTAGTATTTACTTTCTCAATCGCAAGGAAAGCAAATTTGGCCGAGCAGTTTTGTTCACCCTAGTCAGTTTAATAATTGGCTTAATCGCTGGGGGACTAGTTGCTAGCTGGCTTTCACCACAAATATCATTCCTCAATTTGTCATCGAATCAGTTCTCTAGTGTATTAACTTTTATATTGTTGTGGTTGGTTAGTAGCTTTCTACGCTAAATCAATAACCGTAAGGAAGTTTCTATAAAGAAAACGTGCTTGATACGTATTCTTCTTAAATAAGAGAGCCAGGAGTCAGAATAGATATTCTGGCTCCTACTTTGGTTTATAACCGGGATGTTGATTATGTGATCAAATTAATGTAAAAGGTAAGTTACCTAAAGTTAATTAAGTTTATATTACGTAATATAATTTATTCTTACCCACTTACCTAAAACAATAAACGAATGCCGATTAATTGAATCTGTTGCTGCTAAAGAGCTTGTTTAGATAAGGTGTTTAGGTTTTAGGACTAAATCTACAGCAGCGCTAAAATCCTTAACGATTAAGTCGGGGTAGTAAAGTTCCAATTGGGTGCGATCGCGGATGCCACATTCCACAGCCATCACCTTAATCCCATAATTTTTAGCTGCGGTGATGTCGGCTTCCGTATCTCCCACCATCCAGGTATCAGCTGCGGGGGGAAGTTCTTCTAAAGCCCTAGCCATTAACAAGGGCTTATCTTCAATATCACGAGTCTTTACATAGTCGTTACTCAAGCAATAACAACGATTTTCCGGGAAAAATCTGCCTAAATCGTGTTTTTTGAAGGCATAATCTAGTTCCCGAACTCGGCGCATGGTCATAACTGCTAAATCAATTCCAGCTTCTTGAATTTTTAACAGTGCATCCACAGCACCAGGCGCGAGGGTGTCATAGTCAAAGTAGGGTTCTGTATGTACAGTTTGCCGCCGCAGTTGGGCAAATTCTTGGGCTTGGGCTTCATCTAACCCAGAATTGAAGGCGATTTGTTTTTCGGGAACGCGCGATCGCTTTAACTGCCAAAACTCCGCTTTCGGAAGTTCTTGCACTACTTGGTCTGGGCGACGAGTTTTCTCTAAGCAGAATTGATAAACACGGTAGTACCGTTCGGAAACATCAATAATTGGGCCGTCGAAGTCAGTAATAAGTCTTAGCATCGGCGGGAAAAGTTAATTTTTATTACAATTATCTCAGATGTATGGCTATTTTTCGAGAGATAAATTTAGTATCAGCATTTTATTGCAGCGTACCGCGTTTGATTTGTTCGCTTTCAATGGCTTCAAATAAGGCGCGAAAGTTACCTTCGCCAAAACCTTGAGCTTGAAAACGGCGTTCAATAAACTCAAAGAAAAATGTGGGCTGTTCAAATATTGGCTGGGTAAAAATTTGTAGTAATAAGGGCGCGGCATATTCTCCTTCTAAAGGAGTATATTCTTGCCAGTCCACGAGAATTTCTTGTTGAGCGATCGCTTCTAGTTCTAAAAGTGATAGAGGCAATCCTGGACGTTGCTTTAGCTGCGAGTAATAGCTTTGGGGAACTGAGAGTAAGGATAAACCACTGGCACGAAATTTAGCGATCGCACTCACAAGATTAGTCGTCCGCAAGGCAATATGTTGAATTCCTGCGCCCTGGTTGACATCTAAAAATTCCTGAATTTGGGAATTTTTGGAAGCCGGTTCATTAATTGGCAATTGGACGCTACCGTTGCGCGAAACCATCACCTGGCTGTGTAAAGCAGAGCGATTAGTTTTAATTTTAAATGCCTGCTGGGGTTGAAAATCTAGGATTTTTTCGTACCAAGCCACAGCATTTTCCAATTCACCAACTGCCACGTTTAACACTACGTGATCTATGGCGCTAAAACTGTTGTCATTTGTCTTATGCCCTTTGTCATTGGTGTTAGTTACAAATGACGACGGAAAAATGACCAATGACCTTTCTATCAATGTATGAGTCAGTCCACCCCAGGCGGCAATTTTGCCACACTTGAGGAATTCCGTACCCACCTGGCGTTCCTGGGTGGGTTGTAGGATTGTAGCACCATGTTTTTGAGCTAGTGCGATCGCTGCTTCTACATCTTCTACAGCAAAAGCAACATCTGCTACACCAGGCGGATATTGACGCAGAAATTCAGCTACCGGACTTGTGGGTAACAGTGGTGAAGACAGGAAAAAACAGACGGCACCATTTTTTACTACTTCTGTACAAGTATGAAATGAACTGATGCGATCGGCTACTGCTTGAAAACCAAGATGGTGTACAAACCAATCCCGCCATACTTTGGCGTCTTCTACATAGAAATGAACGTGATCAATTTTCATAGATACTGAAAATCCAGCATAACAGCTTATATCTCTGTAAATTTTGCCTTTTCTGCTAAATTTTCAGGTCTTTCCTAGGCAATAAATATGTAGGCTGACTCCCACTTTAAAAGAACAGATGACTATCAGGCTGAATATTAATTTCCATTGGCACAGCTTGCGGTTCAGCAGAAAGGGCAAAGAAAATCGCATTGGCAGCAGTTTCAGCACTAAGCATTTTTTTCCGGTCTACTTTTAGGTTGACGTTATCCCAGAAAGGAGAATCTACCCCACCAAAGTAGAATAGCGTGAACTTGATACCAAAACGCTTGAGTTCTTCTGCCATGCACTTGCTGAAACCGACAACACCAAACTTAGAAGCAGAATAAGCCGCTGCCATCCCCATCGAATGCTTACCCAGAATTCCAACCACATTACAGATGTGACCAGACTTGCGCTTTTGCATCTCTTCAGCAGCCGCCTGAGTGGTGTAAAAACTGCCTTTTAAGTTGACATCTAGCATCTTGTCTAAATCAGCGGGTTCTAAGCTGTTGTAGGGCTTGAGTATACCAGCACCAGCTGCATTCACTAAAATATCGATTTGACCAAACTCAGCGATAGTCTTTTCTATCAAAGTATCTACTTGTTGGGGGTCAGTAATATCGGTGGGAACACTCAAAACTTGCCCTGGTAAATCATTTGCCAGTGTTGTTAAACGAACCGCATCTCTCGCAGCCAGTACCAACCGGACTCCGGTTGGCGCAAGTTTTTGTGTTAAAGCTGAACCAATACCACCAGTAGCACCGACAATAACAACGACTTTATCTTGCATTGTATTATTTACATTTCTTTACATCTGTTTACATAATACAATACTGAATTACAGGCTCAAGTTGTACGTAGACATCTAGAAAGTATCTATTTGCAGAGTAGTGCTGTTACCTCGTATTCCTTGCCACTCCTCTTTAATGTAAATGTGGGAGATGATTCTAAATATTTAAGAAAACTAGAACCTAACTTTAATTTTTTAATAATCGAATTAGGAGATTCTCCGGTTATCTTCTGTAACTCTGAACCTAGCTTAGGCAAACATAATTTAGCTTTAGGAGATTTTTTTTGTATATCTTGAATAATCTTTAATAGTAATTTATCTAATGCTTCTTTATTAGAAACTTTCGCAAAACTCCCTTTTTTTGCTTCTGGAGTACATTGTGTAAAAGTGTTATCTAAAACAGGAATTATTTTTTCGTTTTCTGGTTTATTTGGATTATTTTTAAAATCTATATCGCATTTTTCTTGAAATAAAGTTGCAACAGTTACTAAACTGTTTAATCGAACATTGATTGATTCCTGTTCAGTTTTAATTAAATCTTGAATTGTATCAACCACTTTTTCAAGGGATGGAACCTCTGTTGCCAGTGGTAAAGAATAATGAGTTAATTTGCCAGTATTTAGATTTTCTATATGCAAATCTTGTGCTTTTCTGCGTACCCAATAAACAATCAATCCCTGGTTTTGGAGTTCGTTACAAAGGTGAATTAAAATTCCATCGCTAGAACAAACCAAGATTTCTTTAACTGTTGGATAAGAACGTAAGACACAAGCACCAAAAGCGATCATTTTTGCATCAGCGCTGTCCTTACCTCCAGGTACATGGACAAGTTGATAGCCACGGTTATATAGTTCAATATCTTGCTTTCCAATACTTGGATTTCTCCAGTTAGCAAATGCAATTTTAACTTGGAGAGGATACTTACAGACATTAGCTAAAAATAATTCTGAATTAACATCTAATTTTAAGTTTTCTGCATCTAAAAGTAGAAGTGAGATCCCTGTTTGTAATGGATGTTTAATTTCAGTTTGTTGTTGAAATTTTTGAATAAGTTGACTGAACACAGCAGATTGTAGCCAATCAGACGATAATATAGTTTGCAGCAGTTCTTCAGTTAATTTAAAACTAAAAGAGCCAAGATTTTGCTCTGTGACTTTTTCTTCTAGCAGGTTTTTCACTAAAGAAGGTTCCGTCGCTTCAGTCATAAATACTTGACTGTGCCCGTTGCTGTTAGCAAGCAAGTCACTTTCCAAGGAATGAGGGAATGCAGACTCAAGGAATTGTTTACCACAATTTTTGCAGAGGTAATTCTGCTTGTCATTGCGACGACCATTTTTACGATATGAAGTAGATTCGCACCGAGGACATTTCATCTTGTGATTTAGGTGGTCTAGAACAGATACCTGTCTTTAAGTATATAGTATAAAAAAAGACTGTCAACGTCAGTTCATATTGCTTAATTGCCTAACACAAGAAAAACCAAAGCAAGCGGAAATTAAATTTAACTCTTAATTTCCGCTTGCACTATGTCATAGCTCTCTGAATAGCTAGAATTTTAGAAACACCTTAAATGACGCGGGCGAAAACGTAGTCACGGGTGCGAGAATCCACAGGGTTAGTAAAGATTTTGCTTGTAGTACCAAATTCAACCATTTGAGTAATACGATTTTCATTATTATGAAAGAAAGCCGTAAAATCAGATAGGCGAGTAACTTGCTGCATATTGTGAGTAACAATCACAATTGTCAACTCAGAGCGTAAGTTATGGATCAAATGCTCTATTTTCGTACTACCGACAGGATCAAGACCTGAACAAGGTTCATCCATCAACAAAACATTCGGTTTGACTGCTAAAGCACGGGCAATACATAATCTTTGTTGTTGACCACCAGAAAGCTCTAAAGCAGATTTTTGCAGCTTATTTTTCACTTCATCCCAAAGTTCGGCGGCTTTGATGGCAGATTCAACGATTCCATCTAATTCTACTTTCGGATGCCACCCGACTAATTTCACCCCATAAGCAACATTATCGTAAACGCTCATGGGAAAAAGATTTGGCTTGGGAAAAACCATACTAACTTGACGACGTAAGCGATTGATATTTACACGACGCTCATAAATACTCTGTCCATAAAATTCTACTCTTCCTTCAACCCTCACATCTCCTTCTAGTTCACTCATGCGATTTAACGATTTAAGAAAAGTAGACTTGCCACAACCACTAGAACCAATAATTGCCGTGACTTGGTTTTGATAAATATCCATTGACACGCCTTCAACTATCTTTTGAGCATCGTAATAGAAGCTGAAGTTTTTGACTCTGATGGCTGGAATTAGTTTACTCATATTCCCAAAACGTGTGAAATAAAACTTGATTTAGTAAAACTGTACAAATCAGCAACGCTGTTTCACTATGTTACTCCCAAAATGAGATATTCATAGAAATTACGTAGCTATACAGTAGCCATCCAGCAGATAAGTGGTTAGCAGGTATTTACATAATGCTGTGCCTGAAAATTTATTTTTTCTAGACTTTTTATACTCACCTTTACTACATTGACTAATACCTTTTGGTTATTAGTTAAAAGAAGAAAGAGCAAGGTTTCTTACCCTTATTCGTCATGTCTTGATGACTTAACCTTTCTGACAAATTGATAAAAATATTATCAGTAAAGAGTAAAGGTTGTTTAAATTCAAATCTTATTTCATATAATTATTAAGCTTCGTAAGCCTACATTATTTGCTCATTACTTTAGTGTAACCTCATCAAAAAGTTTCGTTCTTTCAGGAAGACATAACTAATAATGAGTAGTTAGTAGTCAGGATTTTATACACACTGACAACTAACTACTTATTAATGACTTAAAAATCTAAAATCGGCCAGTCTGGTTCACGATAATAGCGTGTCATATTGTCAAACTTTCGTAATTCAACGCGATTGATCAAAAATTCTGGCAAATCTAACAGCCATTGTTCATTCAATTGAGAAAGCATTGTGCTGAAACTTGTGCGGTCTAAGTCAGATGAAACCTCCCCAAAATAGCCTAATGTAACATGGGCTGTTAAGTGATAATGCTGCTCAATACCCAAAGCAATTAACTTGGGATTTTGATAAATTATTCGGCGAAATTTAATAATTTCCTCATAGCAGCGTTCATCTTGGGGTACTAAACAAACGGCTACAGCTCTTGGCATCAGTATCAATCCCAGCATTTGCCATTTAATCGGATGGCTCCTGTTTGTCATCAATTGTTGATATTGCTGAAAAATTTCGGCTAAACAAGAGTGTAACTCCTCGTCAAATTTGGGATTTTTTTCGCAGGCGTCAAGGTAAGCGCTGTCCCAAATTAAATCCGCTAAAGTCACGTGGAAGCTAGCAGGAGTTAGAGGCACAATCAAATCACGGCTTACAGGCAACTGCAAAAGTTCCTGTTGGTAAGTCTGTAATTTGGCATAGAAAGCAGAGTTTAGTGATTCTTCTTCTGCTGGCGGGGTAATTAGCGTATAGCCAGGAAAGGATGCTGCTTGTCTCAACCCAGAATGTGGCTGAAATTTAGAAGATTCCTGGATATGCTGGACTTGGGATCTGTAAGCTTCTGGCAGCGTTAGCCGTGCTAACCGATTTAAGTAAGTTTGATAGTTGTCGTCCAATCTTTATAGCCTCATGCTCTCACTTGATAGATTTTAGGGAAAATTACCTTGATTAACAGAATGATTTCAAAAGTATTTAATTTTTGTTGTAATGGAAGCTGATTTAGGGATGAGGAGGACAAGGTAAAATCTGCTCCCTCATCTCCTTATCTCTCTCCTGCATTTTTCGACGAGGTTAGTCTATGCCAATCTATGTTTACTGGGGTGAGGATGATTTTGCTATAGAAAAGGCGATCGCTATGCTGCGCGATCGCGTTCTTGATCCCCAATGGATAAGTTTTAATTACACTTCATTTACCCCAGATCAGGCTGATGCTGCTATCGAGGCGTTAAATCAGGTCATGACACCCACTTTTGGCGCTGGTGGACGCTTGGTATGGCTGATAAACACTACTCTGTGCCAGCACTGTCCAGAGAATGTGTTAGCAGAACTGGTGCGATCGCTACCAGTCATTCCCGAAAACTCATTTTTATTGCTCACCAGCCGGAACAAGCCAGATGAACGTCTCAAATCCACAAAATTGTTAAAACAATTTGCTACCGAGTTCCGAGAATTTCCCCTCATTCCCCCTTGGAAAACCGAATTGCTGGTGCAATCTGTTAATCAAGCAGCTCAGAGTGTCGGTGTGAAATTAACTGCCAATACTGCCCAGTTGTTAACAGAGTCTGTAGGGAATGATACACGGTTGCTCTACAATGAGTTAGAGAAATTGCGGCTATATACCCAAAGTAGCAATAAGCCTTTAGACGTAGATATTGTTACCAAGTTAGTAAGGAATACTACTCAGAATAGCTTACAATTAGCAGCAGCAATCAGAACAGGAGATACATCTAAAGCTTTGACAACCTTGGCAGATTTAAACAATGCTTCCGAGCCGGGATTACGGATAATCGCTACGCTGATTGGGCAATTTCGCACCTGGCTTTGGGTCAAGATTATGATGGAAAGTGGGGAGCGCAATCAACAAGCGATCGCCCAAGCTGCTGATATCGGTAATCCTAAACGGATCTACTTCTTACAGCAAGAAATCAAGCTTCTTTCTGTGCAACAGTTAATTTCTTGCTTACCCCTACTATTGGAGTTAGAAGTGAGTCTTAAGCAAGGAGCATCAGAAATGCTAGCACTCCAGACTAAAGTCATCGAACTTTGTCAAGTCTGCCGAGGGAATTGACCATAAAATATAAAATCTTGAAGTATTGAACAGTTGCTGGAACTTCCAACTCTGAAAATAATTCAGAGTCCTTATAATATCCCTGATCTAGTTCTGTGTTACACACTATATGAAGAAAATTTCTGATTTATTGCCCCGAACTAGCCGAAAGCGAATCCTTTCCCAATCATTGTTTTTCGGCGCGATCGCTACTGTGAGTGTAATTTCCAACGCTTTTTCATTGAGTTCAAAAGCTTATGGTCAAACTCTACCACCAATAGTTAACAATACTGAAATCAACAGCTATGCTCAAGCCGTGCTAGCAATGGAACCAGCACGTCAAAATGCTTTTGAAGAAATTAAAAAACTTATTGGCAATGGAGAAATTCCCAAAATTGTTTGTAATGATTCTAACAGCATAAATGGTCTTCCTAGAAAGGCTCAAGATATTGCAGTTGATTACTGTAGTCGCTCTCAAAAAATTGTTCAAGATAATGGGTTGAGCATTGCTCAGTTCAACAAAATTACTATAGAGCTACAAAATAACGATATCTTAAAACAGCAGGTTTACAATACCTTATTACGCCTGCAAAAAAGTCCTGACTCTCCCTAGTTAAAATTTGCATAAAACAATCCACCCGCATGAAAAGGACAGCTAGTAAGGCTAGTATTGCTTTTCTACAAAATTCTGTGAGCATTGATTCATGAAATAATTATTTGTGCATAGTTAGGATTAGTATCAATACGCTTGGGTTAATAGTTATTGGTGTAGATAATTGATATTTTAAGGCGCGATTTATCGCGTCTCTACATGAGGTTTTTTTTGCTCATTCTGAACTAAACAAAAAAGTGTCTGAATTCATGGCTTTAAGACCCCCACTAAATCTGTATCTTTAGTGGTCTTCTCTACGAGACGCAAGCGCGAACAATTAGTGGCTCTTTGGAGTTTCCCACTCATTGATTCTGAATTCTCGCTTCTTAATTATTTTTCCAGGCAATACTACTATTCAATCATAAGACATATTTGCTTGCCGCTTGGTGTGAATATTCTTCATGTGCTTCTTCACTGTGTTTATGGTGATGTAAAGCTTAGTGGCAATTTCTTTGTAGCTGTAATTGCTTCTATAGAGAAACCAAATTTCAGCTTCTCGTGGCGTCAGGTCAAATTTTTTAACTTCAGTGAGTGCTACATTTTTCACAGATTCATATTGATTTTCTATAGTCACCAATAAGCAAGGCACTTCAAACCTATCTAAATTTAGCAGTCTCACTCTAATCCGAAAAATATTGGACTTATCAAGCACAATCTCATCAGATAGAATTAGAAGTTTATCATAAAAAAAATACCGATTATTGAGTAACGATTCACAAAGGTTCCAAATGGCTGGGGGTACAAAATTATGGTTGAAATTGTCTTGATTGAATTGATAACAAAGGCGACGAGCAGATTCATTAGCATGAACTATTTCACCAGTGTGGCTTAAAATTAATATACCGTCTTCTAAGCCTTCAATTACTTCTTGTAAGAAATCAGCTCGCTTTGATTCATATAAGTCAATATCATCTAGCTGTTGTGGTTCAGCTACTGTTTTTACTAATGTTTTTGTTAAGGCGATCATATTAGAGATTGTAATGTACAAAATACTGCTTATTACTTAGGTTTATGGGGATGAATGATTCACCCTGAATAAATTGGGTGAATAATATAGATTAATCATGCCAATAGCAGCAACCACGAGTATGTTTTTATACTATTTTATTCAAATACCCAATTTTTCATTTATGTAGTCTGTTTGAATTAATTTAGGCTACATAATTTAAATACAACTCTGAAATTGCTTATTTCGGAATCCGCTTCCAATAAACTTTAAATAAGTCTTCCCCGCCTAGTGATTCCCTTAAAACTGGACTAAAGCAGAAAAAGAGCCAGCCTTTTTAAAGGGAGTCATTACTTTGTCTATTGAAGCCGCTTCTTCTAAATAGCTCCAAAAGACAAAAATTATTCATACTGGAATATAAATATACATCTGATAATACAAGTATTGAACAAAGAGAATGGGCCATGGGGTAGTTCACCGGGCGACTAGAAGTCGCGGCTATACAGACAAAACCCACCTCCGTGGGTTAAAAAACCTTAATTTTGTATTAGTCCACGCAGGTGGACTACCCTGCGGGAAGCCGCAAAGCGTCTATGTTTGTGTAGTAGTTCTATTCGCCTAATACTTTTCAAACATCCTCTAAGCCCGTCCAGCAAGCCTGGCAACTACTGTAGCTAGCTCATCTGCCTCAATAGGTTTAGGTAAATGTAGCTGATAACCTTCTTGTATGGCTCGCATCCGATCCTCTGCCCTAGCATAAGCTGTTAACGCTGCGGCCGGAATATTTCCCCCTAGCTCTGGTGGTTGCGATCGCACTTTGCGGATCAAAGAATAACCATCCTCTTGAGGCATACCGATGTCACTGACTAAAACATCTGGTTTCCACCGTGTAATTACCTGCAATGCTTCTGAAACTGAGGCTACAGCCTGAACTTCGGCTTGGTACTGTTCCAGGACTGTAGTGATGAAATCACGGCTATCGGCTTGGTCATCTACAACCAGTACGCGCACGCCAAGGAGGGAGAGGCGCAGAGAGGAAGAGGGAAACAGGGGTGGAGGGGCAAAGGCGTGGAGGGGCGGACTCTTCAGAAGTGGTAGCTTGACTGTAAATGTCGCTCCTTGTTCTTCACCTGGACTATTTGCATAGACAGTACCGCCATGTAATTCTACTAAATTACGCACGATCGCTAATCCTAGTCCTAATCCACCATAAGTTCTAGTGTTAGAACTATCAGCTTGACGAAAGCGATCAAAAACGTAAGGTAGAAAATCAGGGCTGATACCAATGCCTGTATCAATCACTTGAATCTGGGCATATTTATCTGTTGTCTGTTGTTTTTCTTGGCCATTGACTACAGACAATTGCACCTCTACCCGTCCTCCTATGGGTGTGAATTTGATGGCATTGGATAGCAGATTCCAGATTACTTGCTGCAAGCGCTCAAAATCACCCGATACTAAGAATTGAGAATTTTCACCTAGCAAGCTGTCTTCTGAGCGTTGACTGGCTTGGGATTGTGTTTCTCTTGATTCTAGATTTTCGTGATTAATTTCTAATCCCAAATCTGAATTTTGCGTTTCTTTTGAAGAAATAAGGGAAAATCTTAAATCGATTTCCTTGGACTGGGCGGCTAGACTAACAGTCTCTAGGCTCGACTCAATCACTGGAATCAAATTACAAGTACGAACATTAAGGCGTAACTTGCCTCTAATCATCCGCGATATATCCAGCAGGTCTTCAATTAGCTGGGTTTGCGCCTTAGCATTGCGCTCAATTGTCTCTGTAGCCCTAGCCATTAGGGTTTCACTAAGCTTGCTGCGTTGCAGTAATTGCGCCCAGCCAAGGATTGCATTGAGAGGCGATCGCAACTCATGAGACAATATTCCCAGAAACTCATCCTTCATGCGGTTAGCCTCTTGCAACTGCTCAGTTTGTTTTTGCAAAGAAGCAATTAAACTAGCTCGTTCCATTGCGATCGCTATTTGGTCGCATACTGCTTGCATCATCCCCTTTTGATTCTCGGTGAAGCTTAACCGAGTGCGACTGCCAAAAGAAAGAGTACCCAACAGCCGTCCTTGGCCGATCAATGGGTATGCATAATAAGCAGTAATACCTAAAGAGCGAATCAATTCTGTTTGCGGGTCAGTGGATTGCTGGACATTCTCTAGAGCTAAGGGATGGCGTGACAGCGCTACAGTACCGCAAACCCCTTCGCCAAATGGCAAGTACTCAATTTCCTTTGCTATTTCCAGGGAAATACCACTGTAAGACCTCAACCGCATTACTTGAGAGTTATCCTGAACCAAATAGTTCAAATAAATATCTAAACCAATTTGCTGTGAGAGTTTTTGGTAGACGCTATCGATTAGTAGTACTGGTTCCTGGCTTGATAGTAAATCGTTGGCTGTGTCAAATAGTAGCTTTAGTCTTTTGTAACCTAACGATAGGGCTTTTTCTGCCTGTTTGAGGTTGCTAATATCTTGGAACACCAAAATACAGGTAGCTGGATGACCGTGCATTGCTGGCAGGGTATCGGCAAATACTAGTAGAGAGCGCACACCAGCTGGAGTGTGCCAGTCTACCTCCAATCCATTCAGGTGTTCACCATTAGCAACCCGCACTCCTGGCATTTGTTCATTGGGGATGCGATCGCCAGCCGCATCTGTATAGTGGTAAACTGTGTGATACTCTGCGGCTGGTACACCTTTGGGAAATTCGCCCCCAGCTAATTCGTCAGCAGAACGATTGGCAAAAGTGACCCGCGCCGTTCCTGGTTCGATAAACAGCAACGGTCTTGGCATCATATTTAACACATCCTCCAACCATTTTTGCTGATTTAGGAGTACTTCCTCTGCCTGTTTGCGTTCCGTAATATCTAAAAATGCACCAACGCTTCCTCTGGTTTTACCCTCTTCGTCAAACAAGGGTGCAACGTACTCCAACAGCTTGACGATTTTTCCCTTTTCATGGACGACATCAATTTCAAAACCCAGAACTTCAACACCATGAGTTGCAGAGTATTGCATTGGGAGTTCTTCTGCTGAGAGTTCCCTTCCCTCGCGGTAGACTTTAAAACTTGTTGGTTTTTCGTCTAAGGGAGCGCTGAGGGAGGCATTTGTATCTAGCGATATCCCCAACTGCTTGGCAAAAGCAAGGTTTACCTTGATATTTTGGCATTTTGGATCTTCGGCAATGCCAATTCCAATAGGAATTACCTCCAACAGAGTTTGTAACTCAGTAATGCGGCGCTGTAGATCCTTATTTAGTTGTAGAATTTGTTCCTTAGCCAGTTTTTGTTCGCTGATGTTGCGAGTCACAGTCGCTAAAGCAATTGGCTGACCTGTATTTTTGTCTGTAACAGTGAAGATATTGTAATCAACTGGTATCGGTTGACCTGTTTGGAGATGCCGGAAGCAGAATTCTCCCTGCCAACGCCCTTGTGATAGCACAGTCGGCAGTATATATTCTTGAAAATAGGCTTTGTCTTTGGGCATAGCGTAATCTAATACTGCTTTTTGCCTCACTTCATCAAGGCTTGCAAGCCCTACCAACTTTTGACCTGCATCATTTATGTAGAGTAATTGACCCTCAAGGGTAGCGATGCCGATAAAGTCAGAGCTATTTTCTACCAGCGATACCAATTTTTGTTGCTCTGCTTCTGCTTGCTTGCGTTCGCTCAAGTCGAGGATAAAGGCTACTGACTCTTCCCGGTTTTCTCCTAACAGCACGTAACCAACTAAAACCGGGATGCGGCTACCATCCTTGCGGATATATTCTTTCTCGTAGGGGGTACAAGCAGCGTTGGTATTTCCTTGCGCTTCGGCGACACCTCGCTCATCTAAGTATAGATACTCTGATGGTGTGATATTTCTCCAGCTTAACCTACCTGTTAATAAATCCTCCCGCGTGTAACCTATCATCCTGAGAAATTCGTCGTTTGCCTGCTGGATACCGCCATGCACGTTACCAAACAGAATGCCGATGACGTTAGCATCAACAAAACTTCCCAGTTTAGCTTCGTAGCTTCTCAGTGCTTCCTGGGCGCAGTCGCGTTGATGGCTGAGGCGTTCAATAACCCTGGCACTTTCCCAAATCAAAATAGTAAAAATCACAATCAGGACGATCGCAAACAGTGACACTGCAAACGCCGGGCCGTATTTTTCTGCCCGTTGGCCTTCAACGATTAACCACCCTAGTCCAAAGGGTACTGCGATCGCGGCAATTAATAAACGACGTGCAAGTAAGCCGCCGTTGGTATCACTTGTAACTACCCTCATTAATCCCTGGTCTGCCCGCGCCCATAGAATTCCTATACTTAGTAAGCTGAACAACACCGCTGTATGTAAAGCCATTGATGTTGTATAAGGGGCAAGTCCGTAGAAAACTTTCACTTTGTAGGCATAGCCCATGAGCGCCTGAAAGGAAATTAAAGTAGCGATCAGAGTGATAATCTGGCCATACCAATAACTGTGGTGGTTTTTTGGATGAACTAGAAGTTGTAGGGCGACGCTCACCAAAATAAAGTCCAGTGCTGTGTTCACCCCCATTCGCCCTGGATGTGATGTCGTTATACTAGTTGACGAATCACGAAACACTAGTTCGTCAATGCCGAGATTCCAGCCAAACAGATATTCACAAAGTGTAAGTGCAGCTATTGTGGTGACAGCTATTGCACAGACCCTAGAAATTAGAACAGTAGGAAATAATTTTGAATTTTGAATTTTGAATTTTGAATTGTTTCCCCCTCCTGTTGAAAATAGCCACAACGATATACCACACAGGACAAAACATAGCGCAGTGTTGACTTTCATTGTGGCAGGACTACCAGGAAATCCGCGCTTAAGAACTTCAATGTCAAGACACCAACCAATTAGTACCAAACTGGCAACAAAAACAGCGATCGCACTCGCGACTTTTGCCACAAGTGAATTTGTAGGCATTTTAAACATATCTTGCAGCCGCAAGCGGTTAATATTTAACATTTAGTGTTCTCTAACCGCATCTATCTAGGATAGTAAACTTACGTATTTCTTACGTTTTAACTATTTCTACCTTTTGTATTGTATGTTCCTCCTTGACTTGCTTTTCATCTACCTCTATGCATATTTTTATTGCACAATTTACAGTAGGAAATAAGGGTGGTTTAAAAAACCACCTTTGCGAGTATTTTAAAATTGCAGAGTATGTCGCTTACCATCATCTTGGAAACGTTGTTCTCCAACACCAAAAAGTTCTACAATCACTTCACGCGGTAGAGGTGTCCATTCTCCCATTCTCGCTCCAATTTCAACTACTGTTTGATTAGAGTTAGCAAATACGCTGATAGTTGCTAGCGAAAACTTTTTATCTTGATACTCGTTTGTCTGTCCATCATCTTCAAATAGTTGATATTTGTTATTACCAGGCCAAATCCGTAATCGGATCTCGTCTAGTGGCGCTTGATCAACGTATTGCCTAACAGGTTGCATGGGAATGATCGCACCACCACGGACATACAGTGGCATTTTTTCCAGTGGTGCATGAGCAAGAATGTGAATTGGGCCTTCGTAGCGATCGCCACTCCACCAATCATACCAAGTACCAGCAGGTAAGTAGACAGATCGATGCTCAACTCCAGGGCGGTAAATTGGTGCAGCCATCAGCGACGCACCTAGCAATACTTGATCGTAGAGGCTATAGGTTGTCAGATCATTGGGAAAGTGGTATAATAATGGTCTTAAAATTGGTGCGCCCGTCGTTGCCGCTTCCCAGAAAAGACTATAAATATAGGGAAGTAATTGGTAACGTAGATTAATGTATTCTCGACAGATATTTTCAACGCGATCGCCAAATACCCAAGGTTCATGACGAGCAGTAGACATTGCCGAATGACCGCGCATCAATGGGTAGAGCATTCCTACCTGCATCCACCGAGCGAATAATTCAGCTGTAGCATTACCAGCAAACCCGCCAATATCGCAACCCACAAACCCCACACCCGAAAGTCCCATATTGCAAAGCATCGGCAGAGACATTTCTAAATGCTCCCACAACGATTGGTTATCCCCCATCCACACAGAAGACCAGCGTTGCACACCAGCATAACCCGATCGCGTTAACACAAATGATCGCTCTGAACCTCGATGTCGTTGCAACCCCTCATAGCAAGCTTTAGCCATCATCAACCCATACAAGTTATGCACTTCCGTATGAGTCACACCAATTTTAGATTTTAGATTTGGGATTTTGGATTGGTTCTCCTCCTCTCCCCCTGCTTCCCCTGCTCCCCCTGCCTCCTCACGCCCCTGCGGTGCATCTAGGGGAAACCAAATCTTTTCACCATCATCGCCGAAAGGGCGATCGTTTATGGCAGGTTCGTTCATATCATTCCAAATTCCCGCTACACCAATATCAGTTAGGCTTTTGTGTAAATCAGCCCACCAGTTAGACACATCAGGGCGCAAAAAGTCAGGAAAAACAGCTTTCTCAGGCCAAACGTAGCCGTGGAACAATGCACCATTGGCTTTACGCACAAAATAGTCGTTTTCTAATCCTTGGTCAAAAACATGATAATTGGCTTCTGGTTCATACTTCACACCAGGGTCAATGATTGTAACTGTTTTGAAACCATCCTTTGCTAAATCACTAATAAGTTTTGCTGGGTTAGGGAAACGCTGGGGACTCCAGGTAAACACCCGATAACCCCGCATATAGTCGATATCCAAGTGAATAACATCGCAGGGAATGCGACGCTGACGAAATTCTTGCGCCAGTTCCCGCACAACGGTTTCTGATTCGTAACTCCAGCGACATTGATGATAACCTAGCGCCCATTTCGGCGGTAATGGCATTCTTCCAGTTAGCTGAGTGTAAGCCTCCAGGATTTGGGCTGGTTCGGGGCCATAGATAATGTAATAATCCAACTCCCCGCCACGAGTTTCCATCTTCCAAATACCTGGCTGTTCAGCACCGATATCGAACTGACTCCAAAAAGTAGTGTTGAAAAAGATGCCATAGCCTAACTCTGGCCGCAAAGCCATAAAAAATGGAATTGCTTGGTACATTTCATCAGTCAGTACATCATAATCTAAAGCATCCGTTGTCCAGTTGGTTTTTACTTCGCTGAGTTTATCCAGAAGGCCTGTGCGTTCACCAAAACCATAGAAATGTTCATCGGCTGCAATTTCTTTCCATCCTGCAACTGCACCCATCCGCCAACCTATACCCATCTCTGCATCTTGGGCAAAAGGGCGATTAGCTTTGTCGAAACAGACGATGCGGCATTTTTCTCGCTGGACGCACACACGAATCTGCGCTGTTTCAATTTCTACCGTTGCTTCATTTTCTTGCACCGTAAAAGGTGTTGTTGCCCATTCTGTATCATCTGGCGTCACTGCCCAAGAACGCCGAGACATAAATTCCCCAGTTGGTGCGAAACGCACGCGGAGTAAATTGGGCGCAAGTACTCTGATAGTAAGGCGTGAATCGCCACAGTCAAAATTAATAATATTATTGTCGGAGGTTACAGCTTTGACATTGCTAACAGTTGTCCAAGGTTGGTTAGTAGTGGGTAGTTTTCCGAAATATTGCGGCATATTAGTTATTCAGCAGGTTAAAACTTGTCCGCATTCATGATTACAGAGATACTCAGCCTAAAACTCTTTCTTTCGCTATAAGTTGGGTGAAAGATTAGTAGATATTTTTTTAGCAAGAGTAGTTCATTAACGACCACTGTAAGTTATCACAACCTAGCTCCGGTAAGGCGTTGCGTCTATTTGCTCTCTAATGCTGGTGGAAACTCCTGATTGCAGACTGGTTGCAGTTAATCTTGGCTGAAGCACAATTATAGTTGCCTCTAGTCCTGGTTTAAAAATACCGTGAACAACAGGTTTTAGCAATTAGTATTGCAGGTAGCTACATTTATTTTTATACCGTTGAATTATGATAAAAAATCAGTGATAATTTTTGTAATTTCAGCAATATGGCTATAACCCAAGCCATGTCCAGCTTCTTTAATAATTTTAACTTCTGAACCAGAAATTTTGTTATTCAAAATATTACTATTGACAGGAGGAATTATCAAATCGCTATCTCCAGTAATGATTAAGGTAGGTGCTTTGATGCCTTGCAATAAATTACATGTATCGTGAGCATGGTGCGCCTGTAATTGCCTTATATAACGATCTGATTGGCTGTGATAGGGTGAGGTTTTTCTGAAAAAATCTTCTGCATTTTTCCGGTTATTAGAGATAGCTAAGTAAGATGCTGGAAAAAGAAGATCGAAGAAATCTCCTTGAAGATTTGGGTTAAAATCGCTACAATCACCACCTGCCATTGTGCAGGTCAATATCAATTTATTTAGCTTGGTAGGATGTCTCAAGGCAAACTGTTGAGCAATCATGCCACCCATACTAAATCCCAAAACATGAGCTTGTGCTATTCCTAAGGCATTAAGCAATCCTGCTGTATCATCTGCCATATCAGCAGTAGTGTAGTTGTCTGTTGACTGGCTTTTTGTCCGTCCAGAATCGCGGTTATCAAACATAATGACTTGGTAATGTTTTGCCAGATCATCAGGGAACACATCTCCCCAGTCTAAAAGACTGAAGCTGAAACCCATAACCATGAGTAGCGGATAACCACTGCCTTTAATCTCGTAGTAGATGCTAATATCTCCAACTTGAACTTCTGGCATTTATAGACTCTCCATAGCCAATATCAATATATTGTGGTCATTATCTTAGCAAGACTGTACATCTATCTAACGAAATATTTTACGTTAAATTTACTATTTATTTTTCAAAAGTATTGTACTAAAGTAAATTAACTTTAAAAATTTTATCTATAGTACATGACGGTTCTAGGTGCGAATGTTTGACAAAATAATCTAAATTTTTCATATATACAAATGTTTGTCAATTTCATCCTCTTTTAAGCATACTTTTAGGTCTATCATGATGCAGATACATTATTTACAATTAATAGTCTAGGCTTATACAATAACAAGCTGGAATACACTTCTTAGCTTGGTTGTGGCAAGGTTGAAAGATACATAAAGGCACAATCCTCGAAGGGAAAATATCAAAAATATTTTTCCTTCTTATTTTCTCATTACTCTTACCTCCATAACCTTCTTTCCAGCAGAATAAATTAGGCTTGAGACTCTAAAAAAATATGCGAAACGACTCTGGTAAAACTATTTCTATTTGGATGACAACGGCAGAAATCCCAGATCAACCCGTGCTTACCGAAAATACTCATGCAGATGTGTGCGTTGTCGGTGCTGGGATAGCGGGGATGTCAACTGCCTATATGTTAACCCGCGAAGGTAAGTCAGTAGTAGTGCTGGATGATGGCCCCATTGGTGGCGGACAAACGGCAAGAACAACGGCACACCTATCGAATGTGCTAACTTATCGCTACCACGAACTGGAGCAAATGCACGGTAAAGAGGGTGCAAAACTGGTTGCTCAAAGTCATACAACAGCAATTAATACTATAGAGGCGATCGCTAGCCAAGAAAACATTAACTGCGACTTGGAGCGACTTGACGGCTATCTTTTTCCCCCAGACTTGAAATCAATAGACGAGATTCAGCAGGAGTTAGAAGCAGTACACCGGGTTGGACTCACCAATGTTGAAATGGTGAAGGAAGCGCCGTTGACTGGCTTTGATACAGGAGTGTGTCTACGTTTTCCCCAACAAGGGCAATTTGATCCACTTAAGTATCTAGCTGGACTTGCAGAAGCCATACAACGGCGTGGCGGTAAAATTTATACTGGAACACATGTAGAAAAAATCACAGGTGGTTTACCTGCCCGCGTTGAGACAAGCAGTGGTAAAGTTGTGACAGCTGATGCTGTGGTAGTAGCAACCAACTCACCCATCAGTAACTTAGCTACTATGCATTTTAAGCAGGCTCCATACATGACTTTTGTCATCGGTGCAAAAGTGCCTCGTGGTTCTGTTGCCAAAGCGCTTTATTGGGATACCCTCGACCCCTACCACTACGTAAGATTACAAAGTATTGACGAACAATATGATGTATTAATTGTTGGTGGCGAAGACCACAAAACCGGACAAGCTGACGATGCCGATGCCCGCTATGCCAGACTTAAAACGTGGACGCAAGAACGTTTCCCAATGGCAGAGGAGATTATATTTCACTGGTCGGGTCAGGTAATGAATTCTGATGATGGTATTGCCTACATTGGCAAAAACCCCTTTGATGAGGGAAATGTCTACATCGTCACTGGTGATACAGGGATAGGAATGACCCACGGCACGATCGCAGGCATACTATTAACTGACTTGATTTTAGGGCGAAAGAATACCTGGACAGAACTTTATGACCCATCACGTGTGAGAATTGGTGGAGTAGGTGAATTTATCTCCGAAAATCTCAACGTTGCTGCCCAATATTTAGACTGGGTGACACCAGGTGATGTTGATTCCGTTGAAAAAGTTGCTCCCGGTACAGGTGCAGTGGTACGGAATGGTTTGACAAAAGTCGCAGCTTACCGAGATGAAAACGGCACACTGCACGAACATTCTGCAATCTGTACTCACCTCAACTGTATCGTCGCCTGGAATTCTTCAGAAAAAACCTGGGACTGTCCATGTCACGGTTCGCGGTTTGATACGCAGGGCAAGGTAATCAACGGCCCAGCGATTAATGGGCTAGCAGCAGTAGAAAATACATGAAAAGCTGAGAGGCATTGCTTTAGCTTGGCTCGAAACAACTACTTGAATTTCCATATCTTGAGACCGATGAGAAGGCAAATATTCATAAATATTTGATTGAGTGGGCAAACAGCCCACTTTTTTATTGTCATTTTCGCAAATATACGGGAACTTCTTGTTCTAGGTTATGGTCACTTAATGCCACCTTAAACAGTAAGTAGATTCCCCATTGTAGCCCTCTATGTCTAATTTAACTTACCCTAACTCTTTGAAAAGCAGCCGTTCGCATCTAAAGGTGGGTACAGTTTCTGTTATCTGTTACCAGCTTTTCCTCAATTGTCATTATATATACAATAATTACAATTTGTTAGTCAAATTAACGCAGACTTAAAACACTTTCAAATCCCTAACATGGATATTTGCTAATGGAAAAATTTCACGCTAATCAACCAAATATTAGCATAATTCTTTATATATAGACGAAAAGTCTATCATAGCTATATCAAACAGCACATTACAGATTTTTGCGACCAAAATCCTATATACTAAATTAAACTTTTATAAATTTAAGAGTTTTGTTAATTGCAACACCAAAAACTATCAATTTTTAGATGAAATACTAGCGTATCTTATAGTCTATAGTTTTTAAAGTTTAGTCAAAACTATATCCAGTATCATCAAAAAACTGCAAACTTCATGTGGTGCAAAAATCAAGCGGGGAGTGAAAACATGAATTTACGTAGAGATGCATTGCAAATCCTCGAAGAAACTAGCCGAACTTTTTATATCCCAATTAGTCTTTTACCGCCAGGATTACAAGAAGCAGTAGCATCAGCATATTTGTGTATGCGTGCCATTGATGAAATTGAAGATCATCCTGAACTAGATAACGCTACTAAAGTCAAGCTGTTAAGAATGATTAGCCTGACATTACAGGCAGGGGTTGATGGCTTCGCGGTAGATGCTTTCTTGGCAGGATTTAGTGAGTATGAGGATACCTTAGAAGAAGTCACTGTAAGGATTAGAGAATGGTCGATACTAGCACCAGAGACCATTGCACCTCGAATTTGGGATGCCACTGCTGCGATGGCAGACCGGATGGCTTACTGGGCAGAAAGAAACTGGAAAATTCACACAGAATCTGATTTAGATCGTTATACCTTTGGAGTTGCAGGTGCAGTGGGATTGTTACTATCGGACTTATGGACTTGGTACGATGGAACCCAAACTAACCGTACCCAAGCGATTGGGTTTGGTCGGGCTTTACAAGCAGTGAATATTCTGCGTAACCATACTGAGGATTTAGGGCGTGGGGTAGACTTTTTTCCAGAGGGTTGGAGTGCAGCAAATATGCAAGAGTATGCGCGGCGCAATTTAGCCCTGGCAGAAGCTTACACCAAAGAACTTCCTACCGGACCAGCCTTGGATTTTTGTCAAATTCCCTTAACCTTAGCTAATGGCACTCTTGACGCCCTTGCTAATGGTAAAGAGAAACTCAGCCGCAGTGATGTTTTTGCACTTCTCGAACAACTGATTAGTGTGAACATGAAAGCCAGCTAATAGTCTTTTAAAGACTAATGGAGATGATTCTAAATTGCCTCCAAACTTGGGTATCCAAAATTCTACAGCGATTTTCTGTAAGGGAGCCAGTGCGGTCTTATCCCTTGGTGCTAGCCTCTCCTTTGGGAAAAGGGGAGACGCCAAGGGCGATAGCGCCGCGCTATTAGTCTAAGCCGCCACTTCAACTTCGGTCCAAGTAGAGTATACTATTTAACAGTACAAGTATAATAATCATCTTACTTTGGCAAGCACTTTACGTAATCTTAGCTAAACTTTAGCAAATCTTTAAAGGATTTCCAGCAAAAACTACCTGGCAAGAGTTGATTAATATCTAAATAATTGAAAGAGATTATAACACTCACCCTGATTATTCGTGCAGCGAGTTGACAGTGCATGAGCTACTGCTTAAATCCTACCTGTCCCAATCCAGTAAATTTAGTATACAGCCAAAGCTGTCAGTCTTGTGGCTCGCAACTACTGTTGCGCGATCGCTATCAGGTGATCAAACCATTAGGTCAGGGTGGCTTTGGAGCCACCTTCTTAGCCCACGATCAAGGCTTACCAGGAGAACCGAGTTGCGTAATTAAGCAATTACGCCCATCAGGAAGCGCCCCACACGTTTTACAGATGGCCAGAGAACTCTTTGAGCGAGAAGCCAAAACTCTAGGTAAGATTGGCAATCATCCCCAAGTACCAAGATTGTTAGACTATTTTGAAGATCATGAACAATTTTACTTAGTTCAAGAATATATCAGTGGTGATACATTGCAGGAAGAGGTCAAGCTTAAGGGCATCTTGAGCGAAACTGGAGTCAAGCAATTTTTGAGTGAGATTCTGCCACTACTGCAATATATCCACGAGCAAAAGGTAATTCACCGCGATATCAAGCCAGCCAACTTAATTCGCCGCACTCAAGATGCCAGAATGGTACTCATCGACTTTGGTGCGGTCAAGACCCAAGTCAGCCAAAATGCGGCAAGTCAATCAGGACAGACAGCATTAACTGCATATGCCATTGGTACTCCTGGTTTTGCACCTCCAGAGCAAATGGCTATGCGTCCAGTCTACGCCAGTGATATCTATGCATTAGGGATAACATGCATTTATTTACTGACTAGCAAAACTCCTAAAGATTTAGATTACAATCCCAACACTGGCGAGATAATGTGGGAGCAGATTGTGCAAGTGAGTGACCACTTGGGCAATGTATTGCGAAAAATGTTAGACGTGTCTGTACGTAGTCGCTATCAATCAGCGGCAGAAGTTCTTAGAGCATTGGAAATAGAACCGTACTTAGAAAGTTTAGCAAAAGGTTTACTGACTAAATCTGATACTGGGTCTAAAGAGCGAACACACGATCACCTAGAAAATTCTGCTGTTTTATGTAGCAACCCTTCTGCTACCAGTGTAGGAGTAGCACAGGTAGCGGCAGCAATTCGCGCTAGACGAGCCAAGGCAGCGGAAGCGGCTGGAATGCACCAGGGTTATGCGATTGCTAAATCAACGACGTTAGCTAACAGCAATAGCAACAGCAATGGCTCACAAGTTCAAAATTCTAAACTTGAGCGTAAGTTAGATACTCAAGGTTTATTAACAGCCTATCTGAAGGGAAGACGGGATTTTGCCCTACACAATTTAAGTTTGCTGAATCTGCAAGGTGCTGATTTATCCCAAACAAATTTCCATTCTGCTCAATTACAAAAAACAAATCTCCAGGGAGCTAATCTCCACAATAGTGACTTTGGCAAAGCCAGTCTCACTCAAGCAAACCTCAAGGATGCTAATTTGAGCAAAGCATACTTTAACCATGCTGATTTAGAAGGGGCAGACTTGCGAGGCGCAGACCTCAGCAATGCTTATCTCAGCAATGCTAACCTTCGAGGAGCTAATCTGTGTGGTGCTAATCTCAGCAGTGCCAAAGTTTCTGAGGAGCAGTTAGCACTAGCAAAAACAAATTGGATGACCATCCGTCCCAATGGTAAACGAGGCTTGTTGTAAGTTTAAAGTTTAGATTTTGGAACTAGTTGCTTGCTCTGGCTCCAAAACTAGTACAGCACGGCGTAAATAAACCACCCATTTCCAATCAACGAAACCCTTACGCTGTCTTCATTTTGACTTTTGACTTTTGACTTTTGACTTTTGACTTCCGCCTTGCGGTACTAGTCACCTTTTTAAAAGGTAGGGCTAGGGAGAATCAAGTCTTAAATTGAACTGGGTTATTTTATAAAGCTTACAAGGCTTTGATTTTCTCATTAACTTGATAAATCAGCACTTATTATTCTTGAGCAAACTCAGATTTATTCAAAATTGAGCAACTATATATGATCTAGCAATCCTATTTAAATTGTGAGAATTGCAACCCGCAGATCCCCAACTTATCAAAGAAGTTGGGGATCTTCTTGATCATAAATGATTCAAGATTGCGATCGCAGTTTCTACTTGCATGAAGTACACTAAAACCCTTGATTAACAAGCTGATCAACTCATACGTCTACCCCGGATTTCTCACCACACCCCTCAAAGCCTGCGCTTGTGCAGGGGAGCAGGGGAGCAGGGGAGAGTAACAATCCTCTGCCCCTCTGCCCCTCTGCTCCATCAAACGCCTGAAGCTTGTGAGAAATACGGGCTACCTCATCCAACAGAGAAACGCTATATAGTTGGGTTGAGCGATAGCAATCACTCTCATAAATATTAAGAACAATCCGATTATTTAGTATAAATACGTAGAGTATTGGCAATTCTTCATCAACTCTTTATGATTTTCATCTGTTACAAATAACAAATGATTATTTACAATAAACAATAAAGCATAATAATAATTTTTCATAGATATTTTCATGCTTTTTATTGCTATAAACAACAGGGGAGTTCGCACTTAAAAGCTGTAAGATCTAACGTTCTTAAGCAACTCAAGTTTTTAGATTGCAGTGGACAGTGAAACGTTAATAAATTATCCCTGATTGTCGGCTGAAGCAGAATATTTACAACCAGAATCAGGTAATAAATACAAGGTTTACGTATGATAGCTGACTTTGCACAAACAGAAATAGAACGGCGATTAACTTTATATCAAGTATTCCTCAAGTTATATGAACATCACAGTGGCCTTCTAGATGAAATTCTTCAGCTAGAAAACCTATCTCAACCTTCGTTGAGAAAGATGAAGGTATGTTACGTACATGGTGTAGTCGATAAGGCTACTGTTTATTTGATGACAAACTTGTGCGACAATCAGAGTCAAAGTTTAGAACAGCCACAGCAGATATGGACAATAGGTCGTAATCGCAATAGTGGTATTTGCATTGCTGATAGCTATATGTCTCGTCGCCACGCTGCTATTCAACATATTGACGAGCAAGGCTTCTACTTAATTGACTTCAACAGTACCAATGGCTCGTTTGTGAATGGCGCTCGTGCTTTTGAGCCGATCAAGCTCCAAGATGGCGATCGCATCCGTCTAGGTAATATGTCTTTTCATTTTTTCGTGAATTATTCGTACCGCGTTTTGCCAACTGTAGCAATGGAGTTATTGATGCAACTTATGCATCGAAAGAGTGATAATCAAGCAGAAATACTTACTTATCTCCGTGACAGACCAAAATCTTTAACTGAAAAACCAGATGATAATTTAGAAATTTTCAGAAATTCTGGACTAATTGAAAAGCTTGAACATTGGTATGACAACTTTAGTTCAGAACAAAAATCAGAAATTTTAGATCGCTTTTTTAGTAGACAAGTACCATACAATCCCAGCTAAAAAATTAGGAGTTATAGCAATTTTCAATTGCGTGAAATATATATACAGCAGAATTCAGAAGTCAGAAATCAGAAGGAAAACAGGGCTTCTACCTAACTTTGATATCTATATTGTGTACTTCATAAACTTGAAATCTGCTGTAATTATTAGGGGCACAACATTGTTAATTGGTGTGCCCCTACTTTTAACTGATTCCAACGAAAAACGCCATAAAAATAAAATGATTGCTCGTTATATAGCGGCAATCATTTTGTTAGGCTTGCTATAACTCATCAATACATTCCAAAAGGTGGGTTAGCTTTCTTTGCAGCCCACTACACATTAAAAGTTGAAGATTGATAAATCAACATTTCTTATTCTTCTGGTTCTAAATCGACATCTTCTTCTTCATCTTCTTCACTGGCTTTAGCTACAGAGTTAGCAGAAACAACAGCGCCTTTATCTAGTTTTTCACGCACAAGTTTCTTAATTTCTTCAGCGAATTCGGGCTTTTCTTCTAGATACTTAATGGCGTTGTCTCGTCCTTGGGAGATATTATCGCCGTTGTAACTATACCAAGCTCCTTTGCGGACAATAATGCCAGTTTCTTCTGCTAAGTCAACAACACAACCCAAGGTAGAAATACCTTTACCAAAAATAATGTCAAATTCGGCTATTCTAAAAGGCGGCGCTACTTTATTTTTGGCGACTTTGACTTTAACGCGATTACCATATTCATCTGTACCTTTTTTCAAGGTTTGAATTCGGCGAATATCCAAGCGCACCGAAGCGTAAAATTTCAATGCGTTACCACCAGTAGTAGTTTCTGGGCTACCGTAGGTAACACCAATTTTTTGCCGCAACTGGTTGATGAAAATGACTGTACAACCAGATTTACCAATATTGCCCGTAATTTTACGTAGAGCTTGGCTCATTAACCGCGCTTGCAGACCAACGTGGGCATCACCCATATCGCCTTCAATTTCAGCACGGGGAACTAGTGCTGCTACTGAGTCAATGACAACAATATCAACCGCAGCAGAGCGAACAAGCTGATCGACAATTTCTAACGCTGATTCGCCAGTGTCAGGTTGGGAAATCAGCAAATTGTCAATATCTACACCCAATGCCGCAGCATAGGTGGGGTCAAGGGCGTGTTCTGCATCAACAAAGGCAGCAACACCGCCATTTCTTTGCACTTCGGCGAGCGCATGTAGCGCTACTGTAGTCTTACCGGAACTTTCCGGCCCATAAATTTCAATTACCCGCCCCTTGGGTAAACCACCACCCAATGCTAAATCTAGGGTGAGCGCTCCACTGGAAATGGTCTCCACCCGCATCCGGGTAGCATCGCCCAGGCGCATGATTGCTCCTTTACCAAAGCTGCGCTCAATCTGGTTGAGCACCATAGTCAGCGCTTTTTGCTTGCCTGAAGTATCGGTGTTGATAGCCATTCTTGCCTCTAATGCCTCTAAATATATGGTTTTAAGGAGTGTTGCTCTGGGAAATTGAGTAGAACAGATATACTATTTTAACCAGAAAATTCTGGAATAGGACTTCTCAAATCAAAAAAGGGGTGTAACAAGATCGTAACTCGATCGCTACCAGATTAGGGTAGTCTTGCACAATGATACCAACTTGCATTCAGAGATAGCTTTTTTTGGCTGGGTAAGCAAGGTTTTTCAACAAAAAAATAAATTATCTAAACAACACTGTCAGTACAACCGGACTCGTAAGCATTTGCGGAGGTTGCTAAATTACGAGCGATCGCCATGCCAATCAGCATATCATCTATAGCGATTTCATTGGGTCGGGATTGATGTAAAAGGCTTTTAGGGTAGTAGTAAAGGGATTTTCAATGCTTGAGGTGACTTTCAGCTTTGAGAGGCGATGATGCTCAGTCGTACTTGCTGCCCATAAGCTTGACGTATAATTGTACCAATACAGTGTAGATAACGGACAGATAACTCATCCATACTGTAATACATGATATAAAAATTAAATGATAAAATACATCTGCATTAGAGCATTCAGCTAATGGCAAAACTTGATGGCACTTCATGCATTACCATTGTTACTATAAACGCCAGTTATCTAGTTTTAGTGAATAATTGAAATCCTGAATCCTTTGATAATGAGATAAATTACCCGTAACTAAAGTTATATTATGACTGATGGCAATTGTAGCAATCATACAATCGGGATAACCAATTCTTTTTCCGGTTGTCTCTAAATCAGCGTAGATTTTCCCTGCTAATACTGCTTCTGTCAAGTCAAAGGATAATATTTCCTGTGAAGCCAGTATAGTTAAAAATTGCTGAAGACGTTTTTCTTGCTTACGTTTTTGCCAGCCTTCTACAATTTCCATGACTGTAATTGCAGAAATGGTATATTTATCAAACTGATTTAATTAACTATTGGCTTTGACAATAATACGAGGATTTACTCGTTTAATAATTTCTGAAAGAATATCCGTATCAAGTAGAGACTTTTCTACTTCATTCATCTGTTCCAGTATATCCTCTTTTTTCCATCGCCTCAGCAACAATTTCATCAACAATTTCTGGAACATCAGCATATAATCCCATTAAAGGATCGTTTTTCTCCTGAACTTCTGCTAAACGTTCAATTACGTGACTAATCAATTCTGATAAAGTTGATTGATTGACTATTGCCAGAGTTTTTGCTCGTTCAAAGGTGAGTCTGTCTAGTTCAAGTTCTATTTTTTCCATTATGGTTTTAAACTCTGTTTAGTGATTAATTTAAGTCTAATAGATTTTTTGGATATTTTCAGTTTGATTATTCAACACAATAGCTATCAATTAACGTTATTTGCTAAGATTTGATTAGGCTTTTGCTATCACACATATTTGATGACTCTCGACCTTCCCGACTCTCTGATTCTCGATACGGCGCTTTCGGTATCTGGATTAACTGACTATATCCGCTTGCTGTTAGAGCAAGATGAACAATTACGGCAAGTTTGGGTAACTGGCGAAGTTTCCAGTGCTAACCACCATCGCAGTGGTTTATTTTTCACGCTGCAAGATCCCGATCGCACCGCCGGAATTAAGTGTGTAGTATGGAATAGCCAATTGCCAAAACTCGCCCAAATGCCTGTTCCTGGCGAACAGATAATCATTTTGGGCAGCATTCGCGTCTATCCGCAACGGGGAGAGTATCAGTTATCGGTTTGGCAGACTTTACCTGCTGGTGTGGGTTTACAGGCGTTGCGCTATCAACAACTCAAAAATCGCTTGCTGGCTGAGGGGTTATTTGACGCGCAAAGAAAGCGATCGCTCCCAACTCACCCTCAAACGATCGCTGTTGTCACTTCCCCAACGGCTGCTGCTTGGGGTGATATTCAAAAAACTCTCAAGCAAAGGTATCCAGGTTTACACGTTTTATTTTCTCCGGCGACCGTACAAGGTGAGCAAGCGCCGGAATCTATCGTCAAAGCAATTGAGCGGGTGGAAAGAGATGGTCGCGCCGAAGTGCTAATTTTATCGCGGGGTGGTGGCGCGGTGGAAGAATTAGCTTGCTTTAATGATGAACGAGTGGTGCGATCGCTGGCTAGTTGTTCCATTCCTGTAATTACTGGGATCGGCCATCAACGAGATGAATCTTTAGCAGATTTAGTCGCAGATGTATGTGTGCATACACCGACTGCGGCGGCAGAAATGGTTGTACCAGCACTTTCAGAGTTGTATACTGAACATCGTCAGCGAGTTGTCGCTTTACATGAGGCGGTGCATGACTTTAGAGAAAATGCTGAGAATAAACTGCAAGTATTGCGGAATCGGTTGCGACGTTTGCGGCTAGATCGGCAAGTGCAGCAGGAGGTGGAAAAGCTTGCTTGGAAGCGTCAGCATTTGGTGCAAATTACGACGGGGCGATCGCAGCAAGCAACGCAGCATTTAGAATTATTGCGGCAGAAGTTGGCTAGTCTTGACCCGAAAGCGGTGTTGCAGCGTGGTTATGCGGTGGTGAGAAGGGAAGATTCCGCGATCGCTCGTTCGGCAGCAGAGTTGGCTGTGGGGGAAGAGTTAATGATTCAGTTGGGGCAAGGTAGCGTTAAAGTGAAGGTTATGGAAGTGAACGAACCGCAGAGGCGCAGAGGACGCAGAGAGTTGAATGGTTAAACGTAAGGGTGCTTCTAGTTCTGAGGAAGGTTGGAATTATGAGGCGAAGGTTGCTGAAATAGAGGGAATTATTACTCGCATTGAGGCGGGTGAATTGGAATTGGAAGCTGTGTTTGACCAATTTGCAGATGCTGTGGAGTATTTGCGTCAGTGCGAAGGTTTTTTGCAGCAGCGACAACAGCAGGTAGATTTGTTGATTGAAACATTAAGTCAAGAGTAAAAGTTGGAGACTCTAGTTTGAGTCTAGGCTAGTAGTGTGAATACAGGAGTTTGCTTTTAGGTAAGGTACAAAATGCAGGACTCAAAATCTCAGATATAAACCAATACAGTTCAGAATGAGCAAGAAAACACTTGTAGAGACGGCGATTTATCGCGTCTAAATCCCCGTAAAAAAATTTAATTACGAATTACGAATTACGAATTATTTAAGCCAGAGTTCTAATGAGGAGTTGGATAAACAGAGAATGACCGATGAAATCATTGATTTGACAAACTGCGATCGCGAACCAATCCACATTCCCAGTTTGATCCAACCTCACGGGGTTTTACTGGTTTTGCAAGATCCCACGCTGGAAATCCTTCAGGTGAGCAGTAACAGCCAGGAAGTTGTTGGCCGTAAACCTGATGATTTGCTGGGCAAGTCGCTGTCAGATTTACTCGATGTCAAGCAGATTAAGCTAATTCAACAATGTTTGACAGAGGATTTTGAGAGCGTTAATCCCCTCGATTTGTCTATTAAATATCTTAATAAATCAATTGATTTTGATGGCATTTTACATCGTTTAGATAATATCATTATTCTGGAATTGGAGCCGAAAAAAGCAAAGGAAAAAACAGGCTTTTTTGACTTCTATCAACAGGTAAGAGGAACAATTACCCGGATTCAGAAAGCACCCACACTGCTGGAAATGTGCCAGATCGTGGTTACAGAAGTCCGGCGAATTACTGGTTTTGATCGCGTCATGGTCTATCGATTCGATCGCGAAGGGGCAGGCAGAGTCATAGCTGAAGACACCAATCAGCAAACGCCCTATCTGGATTTACACTATCCACCCTCTGACATTCCCAAACAAGCCCGACAGCTATATACTCTCAACTGGCTGCGGCTGATTCCAGATGCTAGCTACCAGCCTGTAACCTTAATTCCAGCGAACAATCCTTTAACAAATCAACCGTTGGATCTCAGTCTCTCGGTGTTGCGGAGTGTTTCTCCGATTCATTTAGAGTACCTGCAAAATATGGGCGTGACCGCCTCTATGTCTATTTCTTTGATGCACGATCAAAAGCTTTGGGGATTGATTGCCTGTCATCATTCGTCACCCAAATATATTTCTTATAATATCCGCACTATATGCGAGTTCATTGGACAGGTGATGTCTGTGGAACTAGCAAACAAAGAAGCCAGTGAAGACATTGATTACAAAAGGCAATTGAAGTCATTGCAAACTCAATTTGTGGAAGGGTTGTCTCAGGCTGAGTATTTCCTAGATGGCATGGTGCAACTGAAATCTCAATTACTCGATCTGACCAGCGCCACGGGAGCAGCGATATGTAGTGGCAACCAGTGTATTAGAGTGGGTAAAACGCCATCAGAGAAGGAGGTTCACGCCTTACTTGATTGGATTACACCTCAACTGCATCATAATAATTTGTTTGAGACGCGATCGCTTACGAAAAATTACCCTGCTGCCGAGTCATTTAAAGCGATCGCTAGTGGCGTGTTAGCCTTGGAAATTTCCAAAGTTCACCACAATTACATTCTCTGGTTTCGTCCAGAGGTAATTCAAACGGTGAATTGGGGCGGCAACCCCAACAAGCCTGTGGAAGTTTTTTCAGATGGCAGTTTAAGAATGTCTCCTCGCAAATCCTTTGAATTATGGCAAGAAACGGTACAAGGAGCTGCCCTACCCTGGAAACCCTGTGAAATTGAGGTGGTTACTGAACTGCGAAGCCTGATTGTGGGCGTTGTGTTACGGCAAGCAGACAAACTCGCATCGATGAATTTTGAATTACAACGGAGTAACGAAGAACTTGATTCTTTTGCTTATGTTGCTTCCCATGACCTGAAAGAACCGCTGCGGGGCATTCACAACTACGCTAACTTCTTAATGGAAGACTATGCAGACGTACTAGATAGCGATGGAATGGCCAAACTGCAAACCTTGGTACGGCTGACGCAGCGAATGGAAGACCTGATCAATTCCCTTCTCCATTTCTCCCGGTTGGGACGCGCCGAACTGAGCCGGCAATCAGTGAATCTGAATGAGTTAGTGCCCCAGGTAATCACCACCTTGACCATTTCTCGACCGCAGAGCGAAGTTGAGTTTCGCATTCCTCAACCCCTAAAGAGCGTTCAAGGCGATCGCGCTCAGATTAATGAACTCTTCAGCAACCTGATTAGCAACGCCATTAAATACAATGATAAACCCCAGAAGTGGGTCGAAATTGGTTTTATTGAAGGCAATGGAGAAAGAAAACTTGCTTCTACTTCTCTAACTTTCTACGTTCGTGATAACGGCATTGGCATCTCTCAAGAGCATCTCGACAAAATCTTTCAAATCTTCCGCCGCTTACATGGACGGGATGACTTTGGCGGCGGGACTGGGGTAGGGTTAACTATTGCCCGCAAAATTGTGGAACGTCACGGTGGTAGAATCTGGGTGGAATCTACACCAACTGAAGGTAGTACATTTTACTTCACCCTGTCAGCGGAGGTAAATATATGACTCGGATTTCAGCCTTCCCGATGCAGGAAACCCCACTACTTTTAATTGTCGAGGATAGCAACGAAGACTTTGAGGCACTGCAACGATTTCTAGGGCGTTCTACCATTGCGATCGCTATTCAGAGGTGTGTAAATGGGGAACAAGCCTTGGCGTTTCTTTATCGCACTGGCAGTTATGTGGAGCGCCAGAGTGCGCCCCGTCCTGGCTTGATTGTGCTTGACTTGAATCTGCCCGGAACTGATGGACGAGAAGTGTTACGCCGGATTAAACAGGATGACAACTTGAAGATGATTCCGGTGGTAGTGTTTACTACCTCTAACAATCCTAAAGATATTGAAGTATGCTATCAATATGGTGTTAACAGCTACATTGTTAAGCCAATCAATTTTGCTCAACTGAAACGAGATATTCAGATGCTTGTGGAATATTGGTTTGAAGTGACGACGCTGCCTGATTATCCCAAGGATTAGTCATGAGTCCGAGATCGCGCACTGTCTTAATTGTCGATGATTCCCCAGAAGATCGAGAACTTTATCGGCGGTATTTACTGCGTGACCAGGAATATTCCCATACCATTTTAGAGGCGACACTGGGTAAACAAGGTCTGGAACTTTGGCAGCAACATCAGCCAGATGTGGTTTTACTTGATTATCGACTGCCCGATCTGGACGGACTAGAATTTCTGACTCAATTACAATCCTGCCTGCAACAGCCATGTTTCCCGGTGATTATGGTAACGGGACAGGGCAATGAAGCGATCGCAGTTCAGGCGATGAAAGCCGGCGCACAAGATTATCTAGTTAAAGGGCAAATTACCTCACAAGGGTTACACCTGGCAATGAATCGAGCGATCGCCAGCGTCCAGATTCGTACCCAACTGCAACAGCAAATTGAACGAGAACGATTGACTAGACAAATCAGCCAGCAAATCCACCAATCACTGGAACTAGATGAAATTCTCCAAACTACTGTAACAGAAGTGCGCCAGTTTCTCCAGACCGATCGCGTCATCGTTTTTCAGTTAAATTCCGAGGTAAATGGCATCGTTGTTGCCGAATCTGTTATCGGAGAATGGCAAGCAGTTATGTCTGCTAAAATCTATGACCCTTGCTTTGCCGAAAGTTGTATAGAACGCTATCAGCAAGGGCGGGTGATGGCAAAATCTGATATTTATGACGGTAGTCTTGCTCCCTGTCATGTGGAATTTCTCGCAAAGTTTCAGGTAAGGGCAAATTTGGTTGTCCCCATTCTGCGAGATGACCAATTGTGGGGACTTTTGATTGCCCATCATTGTACCGCCCCGCGATCGTGGCAGTTGATGGAAATTGAATTACTCCAACAACTTGCAGTTCACCTGGGTATTGCCCTCCAACAAGCTAATGCTTATGCCCAACTAGAGCAGCAGAGTGAAGCGCGTTATCGTGCCATTGTTGAAGATCAAACAGAATTGATTGCCCGATATTTACCAGATAGCACCATTCAGTTTGTTAATAGTGCTTATTGTCGTTATTTTGGGCTAAAACCAGAAGAAATTATTGGTAAGAGTTTTCAACCTGTGATTTTTGCAGAAGATCGGGAAATGGTGACTCGGTTGGTAAACTCTATGAGTGCCGAAAATCCCACTATCACGATTGAGAACCGAGTGATTATCAACGGGGAAATTCGCTGGACTCAGTGGATCAACCGGATGATATTGAATCAGCAAGAACAATGTACAGAATTTCAATCTGTAGGACGAGATATTACCAAGCTGAAAGAGGCAGAAGCCCAACTGCGTCATAGTAGTGAGCGGATTAGTTTAGCCAATGCCGAATTAGCCAGAGCCGCCCGACTCAAAGACGAATTTCTGGCAAATATGAGTCATGAATTGCGTACCCCTCTCAACTCAATTCTCGGATTATCTGAAGCCCTATTGGAGGAAGTATTTGGCAGCTTAACCACCAAACAAAGCCAGTTTTTACAGACTATCGAAGAGAGTGGGGAACACTTACTGGCATTGATTAACGATATTTTAGACCTATCTAAAATTGAGTCAGGCAAGATGGAGATTGAATTAAGTCCAGTCTCGCTTCATTCAGTTTGTGAATCTAGTCTCAATTTTGTCAACGAACAAGCTCGACAAAAACAAATTCAACTAACCTGCGAAATCGATCAAACCATCACCGAGATCGAAGCTGATGAACGGAGATTGCTTCAGGTGTTGGTCAATTTGTTGACAAACGCGGTGAAATTTACGCCCGATGGAGGTCGCGTTAAGTTTGAAGTCAAGATGAACTCGCCACAGCAAGCCGTTGAATTTCGGGTAATTGATAACGGAATTGGGATTTCCCCAAAAAATTTGAGCCAGATATTTCAGCCGTTTATTCAGTTAGACAGTTCCCTATCACGACGTTACACAGGAACCGGACTAGGATTATCGATCATCCAGCGTATTGTCGATTTACATGGTGGCAGCGTCCACGTCGAGAGCGAGGTGGGACGAGGAAGTTGCTTTAGTGTCATGTTGCCGTGGCATCCCTTATTTAAACAAGATGACTCACCATTACCAGAAGTCCCATTGAACGAAGGTGAAATCCAAAAAGCTTTAGTGGTGGAAGATTCGGGTGTGGCTGCCAACCAAATTAAACGATATTTTGCGGAATTAGGCGCAACTAGTGTAATTCACCCAGTTGGAGAAGGTGTATTGAAAGTTGCTCTACAAGTCCAGCCGGATGTGATTGTGCTGGATATCTTACTGCCTAATAGTTCTGGGTGGGAAGTGTTAAGGGAGTTAAAAGCACATCCCCAGACTGAGAATATTCCGATTATTCTCATTTCAGTAGTGGATGAGCGATCGCGCAGCTTAGAATTAGGATCTACTGAATATCTTTTAAAACCTCTCTCGCGGCAAAAGTTTTATCAAGCATTGAACCGGATTTTCGCAAAGGTTGAATCGCCTAACCCACAAGCTGCCATTGTCATGGCGGCGGCCGAATCAGCCCAAACCCCCAAAATTTTGTTAGCAGAAGACAATGAAGCCAACATCACTACACTCATGAGTTACCTGGAGGCATATAATTTTCAGGTTATGCTTGCCCGCAATGGCTTAGAAGCCGTACAAATGGCCAAACAGCATCAGCCTCATCTGATCTTGATGGATATTCAAATGCCACAGATGGATGGATTAGAAGCAACCCGTCAAATTCGTGCCGATACCAAAACCTACTCGATTCCGATCATTGCCCTGACAGCTTTGGTCATGCCAGGAGATTTAGAACGGTGTCTAGAAGCGGGCGCAAACCACTATTTAGCCAAGCCGATAAAACTCAAGCAGTTATTGGAGATGATCGCCCAGCAACTCTCAAAAACTGATAATTAGCAATTAGATATAAGCTATTCCACATTTAACTTGCATACATTGGGCGGGCGAGACGCCCACTCCACAAGAAATGTACAATTTCAGATTAGGAACTTCCAAGAAATAAATTATCCAATCTTGTGGGGTGGGCATCTTGCCCGCCTTTGACTATGGGAGAAAAAGAATTGTTTTGATCTAGCACTGCTACGTCTCTACAAGGGTTCTGGGTAACGCATATTTAATTTCTGGAGTGGTATATTTGCAAAGGTGAGATGCTCCCGTTATGGTAAAATCTTTACGTGCGTGAGGATTTTAGCGCTATTTTGAAAATAGTAATCTCTCTATGATAACCTGCGGAGTGTGGGCTTTAACTCTATCCGCTTAACTCACAATGTTTCAGCAACAGCGCACCCTCTTAATTGTCGATGATTCCCCAGAAGATCGAGAACTCTATCGGCGGTACTTGCTGCGCGATCGCGAATATTCTTACACTATCCTAGAAGCGTCGCTGGGACAACAAGGGCTAGAACTTTGGCAGCAACATCAGCCCGATGCTGTGTTGCTTGATTATCGACTGCCCGATTTGGACGGACTAGAATTTCTAGAACAATTGCAACCCTCAATGCAACAGCCTTGCCTACCTGTAATTGTCGTCACCGGGCAGGGCAATGAGGCGATCGCAGTTAAGGCGATCAAAGGGGGCGCACAAGATTATATTGTCAAAGAGCAAATCACCCCAGAAGGGCTGCAAATAGCAGTCAATGGCGCAATTGAAACAGTGCGGCTACGCACCCAACTACAACAGCGGATTGAACGAGAGCGCGTAGTCGCACATATTACCCAGAGAATTCACCAATCGCTGAATCTGGATGAAATTCTCCAGACAACTGTAGGCGAAGTCAGAGGATTTCTGCACACCGATCGCGTCTTGGTTTTTCAGTTAAAACCTGACGGGGATGGCACAGTAATCGCAGAATCAGTTGGGGCAGAATGGCGATCGCTACTCTCCCAGACTATGTACGATCCCTGCCTCGCTGAGAACTACCTGGCATGGAATCCGTCGGAAAATGTCAGCTACGATCCCGCCTTTGTCGAGAATTATATCCAACGCTATCGTCAGGGTTACGTAACGGCAATATTTGATATTCAGGATAGCAGTATTGACCCCTGCCACGCTGAATTGTTGGCTCAGTTTCAAGTAAAAGCTAATCTGGTGGTGCCGATTATTTACGATAAACACTTTTGGGGGTTGATAATTGCTCATAACTGTGCATCTCCTCGAAGGTGGCAACCCTTAGAGATTGACTTGCTCAAAGAACTGGCGATTCAAGTTGGCATTGCAATTCGCCAAGCGGAACTCTATCAGCAGGCGCAGAATGAACTGACCGATCGCAGACGAGTAGAAGCAGAATTACGGGAGAGCGAAGAATGGCTACGATTGGCACTATCAGCTTCTCGGATGGGAACATGGAACTGGAATATCCAAACGGGAAAAATTACTTGGTCGGATAATCTAGAAGCCTTATTTGGACTGGAACCAGGAGAGTTTGATGGCTCCTTCGAGATGTTTGTGGCGCGAGTCCACCCTGACGATCGCGATCGCCTACTAGCAGCCGTTGATCGGGCGATCGCCACTAGAGAAGACTATGAAATTGAATTTCGGGTAGTATATCCCAATGGTAAGATTCGGTGGGCACTCAGCCACGGCAAGGTATTTTACGACCAACACGGACAACCGATGCAGATGGCGGGTATCGATCTAGATATCACCGAACGCAAACTGTCAGCCGAAGCTCTGCGCGAGAGTGAGGAACGTTTTCGCCAACTCGCAGAAAATATTGATGCGGTGTTTTGGATCAAAGAGGTGTCGGAAAATCGAGTTAGCTATGTCAGTCCTGCATATAAAAAACTGTGGGGATTGAACCCGGAGAAATTGTATCAAGGACAACAAGCATGGATTGATCGTATCCACCCAGAGGATCGAGAAGCGACAGACAGAGCGTTTCATGACAAAGCTGTCGTCGGTCAATTTGATGAAGAATACCGGATTATTTTACCCGATGGTAGTATTCGCTGGGTTCACGATCGCTGCTTTCCCCTGCGAGATGAAACAGGAGAAATTTATCGGTTTGCCGGGATTGCCGAAGACATCAGCGAACGTAAACAGGTAGAGCAGTCCCTGCGAGACAGTGAAGAACGCCTGCAAATGGCACTGGAAGGTTCTGGTGGCGGTCTATGGGATTGGAACATTATTACTAATGAAGATTATTTAAGTTCCAGATGGCTGGAAATGCTGGGATATGAAAAAGGAGAGTTACCGGATGACTTTAGCAGTTGGGAGCGACTAATTCATCCTAACGATAAAGTTTGGGTGATGGAACGGTTGAATGCCCATCTTCAGGATGATTCGGTGTCTTACAAATTTGAATACCAGATGTTAACCAAGTCTGGGGAGTGGAAATGGATTGCCAACCACGGAAAAGTGGTTTTGCGCGATCAACAGGGCAATCCCCTGCGAATGGCAGGCATCCATCTTGATATCAGCGATCGCAAACAGGCAGAGCTTGCTTTGCGCCAGAGTGAAGAATTTAAAAACCGTATTTTAGATAGTAGTTCTGACTGCATCAAGGTATTAAGCCTCGATGGGCGACTCCTGTACATGAATACAGGTGGACTATGCTTAATGGAAATGGACGACTTAAATTCCTATCTCAATACTGAATGGCTCTGTTTCTGGGAAGACGGCTATCGGCAACAGGCAGAGCAGGCACTCGCTGCCGTTAAAACAGGTGAAATCAGAATTTTTCGCGGATACTGCCCAACCGCAAAAGGTACTCCCAAATGGTGGGAAGTGGTCGTTAGCCCGATTCTAGATACCTCCGGGCAACTAGAACGAATCTTATTGATTTCACGAGACATCACAGAACGTAAAAAGACAGAACTCCTATTGCAGGAGAGCGAAGCCCGGTTGAAACTGGCGTATAAAGCTACGCGATCGGGAGTATGGGATTGGGACATTACCCGCAACAGCGCTCATGTATCTGAAGAGTACTGTAATTTGTTCGGGCTTGACCCAACCACAGAGGAAGTCAGCTTTGAACTGTGGTTAAGCCTCGTGTACCCAGACGATCGCACCTCTGCCAATGAAATAGTGAGTCGTACCATCCAGCAACAGCAAGAGTACTATGAAACTGATTACCGCATTTTACACCCTAATGGGATTCGCTGGTTAGCAGCTAGAGCTAAGGTTTTCTATGATGCTGCGGGCAATGCAGTACGGATGCTGGGCAACGTGCAAGATATCAACGATCGCAAACAAGCTGAAATCGAACGCGATCGCCTATTCCAATTAGAGCAAGCCGCGCGGACTGAAGCAGAACGCGCCAATCGCATCAAAGATGAGTTTCTGGCCGTTCTCTCCCATGAATTGCGATCGCCCCTCAACCCAATTCTCGGCTGGACAAAACTGCTGCAAACCCGGAAATTTAGTGAAACCAAAACAGCTGAAGCTCTAGCCACCATTGAACGCAACGCTAAACTGCAAACTCAACTGATTGATGACTTGCTCGATGTCGCCAAGATTCTGCGCGGCAAACTCAGCATAGATGCGTCTCCCGTGAATTTGGCATTTGTGATTGAATCTGCGATCGACACAGTAAGAACCGCAGCTGTTGCTAAATCAATTTTGTTGCATCCGGTTCTGCCGAATATTGGGCAAGTCTCTGGAGATTCCAACCGCCTGCAACAGATCGTTTGGAATTTACTTTCTAACGCGATCAAGTTTACCCCTAAGGGAGGACGGGTAGAAATCCGACTACAGCAACTCGATAATCAGGCAGAGATTATTGTCAGTGACACTGGCAAAGGCATTAATCCTGAGTTTCTCCCATATATTTTTGAATCATTCCGTCAAGAAGATGTCTCGGTTACTCGCAAGTATGGGGGATTAGGATTAGGATTAGCGATCGTCCGGCAGTTGGTTGAGGCTCACGGCGGCACCATCACGGCTGATAGTGCAGGTGTTGGCTTCGGAGCCACCTTTACAGTCCAGTTGCCACTGTTGAATGTGGAACCGGAAATCAAGCAGACAGATAAGTTGCCACAACCAGCACTCGAACTCACGGGGATTAAAGTCCTCACAGTTGATGATGACGCCGATGCCCGTGAGCTATTAACTGTATTGCTTACTGAATACGGAGCTACAGTCTTGACTGTTGCCTCTGCGGCAGAAGTATTGGTAAACCTAGAGTCCTTCCAACCCGATGTCTTAGTCAGTGATATTGGGATGCCCGAAGTCGATGGCTATTCTTTGATTCAACAGATTCGCGCTTTAACTGCCCAAAAAGGGGGAGAAATTCCCGCGATCGCTTTAACTGCTTATGCCCGAATTGAGGATTCCCAGCGAGCTATAACCAGTGGCTATCAACGGCACGTTACCAAGCCCCTCGATCCAGAAGAGTTAGTGCAAGCGGTGGTGGCACTTGCACACAGTAAACTAAACCATCACATTCCTGAAAATAGACTTCTTGCATAAGTCGGGAAAAGGGCAAGGGGGAAGGGGAAAAAGTTCTGTATTGTCCCCTTCCCCTTTAACCTTTACCCTTTTCCCCCTCTTGCAAAAAGCACTTTTGCAAGAGGTCTAATGATTCGGTTTAACCTTCAATCAACACCTGTGTTTGGATCGACCTTCAAAAGTACTTCTCGAATAATGGCGGAGCGCTGCCAGGCAGATTGTGCCTCCTCTTTGAATCTTTCTGCCGCCAAAGTTTGATTGCGAGCTTCCATCCTTGAAGCCATACGATGTGATAAAGAAGCTTTCTCTTCCAATGCCCTCAAAGCGATCCATAGTGCATCCTCCACCTTATCAGACTGCGTGGCTAGCAAAGTTTCTACTGAATAAGCATGACCCGTGCGGCACCGAAAACGCAACAAATTTCCCTCTTCGACTTCCCAGAGGATACCACCGCAGTCAGGACAGCCAAAGGTTGATGGTTTACCAGGTCGATCGCTTTCATTTTCTACTGCTTTTAAATTCAATTGCGCTATTTCAGTTTCAAACTCCATCTGGCTAGGTATGGGGTTTTCTGGTTGTATTTCCATTGGTATATTAACTAAAGCTACCAAAATAGAAGGGATATCTGAAAGTGGCGCGATATGGTCAATATCGTCTACATTATTGATCGCATTACGTGGCATATTAGCATACAAAGCATCGTCGGGATTTTGGACAATTGCCACACCGCCCCGCATTTTTACAGCCATTATTCCCGCCGTGCCGTCGTCAAGCATACCTGTTAGTAGCACAGCAATTACTCGTTGCCCATAGGTTCGCGCTGCACTGCGAAACAATGGATCGATCGCGGGACGACAACGGTTTTCTTTTGCTCCCCGCGTCAAACGCAAATATCCTCGTTCTACCAGTAAGTGGTAGTTAGGCGGAGCGACATAAATCCGACCAGGAACAGTAACTTCGCCGTCCTGAGCGTGAGACACTGGTAAGTTGCCAGCGCGACTTAATATTTTTGGCAGAACACTTGTGCTTTGACTAGATACATGAAGAACTATAATCACAGCAGCATTGAGATCGGGCGGCAAATGCTTGACTAGATAAGTCAGCGCCTCAACTCCACCTGCTGATGTTCCAATGACAATAATATTGTGTTCAAGCATTGATGTAACGATTTCACTAGCATAGCAGCGTAGGTAACAAAAGCACATTTACTGCCACTACCGAGAATAACGCAGCCAAAGAATTTGCTCACCTAGCTTTGAGAGGATTTATTCTTCATTTGAGGAATAAGACTTTAGACAAAGTTTTTCGGTGCTACGTCTCTGTAGATACAGCAGATTTCAGGTAAATGAAGTACATATATAAAACCCAAAACCTTGTAGA